>DATHSX010000165.1:0-8992 GCA_035463935.1 Acidimicrobiia bacterium
TGGCTGCGAGGGCGGCTCTCCGGGTCAAGGCGCTCTTTCCGCCGGCCGTGCGGCCGATCAGGTCGGCGAAGGCCGTCTGGTACTCGGCCAGGCCCGATTGGAGCACCGGGTGATGCTCGTTGACGCGAAAGAATGGATAAAGGCGACTGGTTCGCTCGTAGAAGCGATACATGAGCTCGATCAACCGGCGCACCCTCACCTCGGGCCTCATGCCAGTCGGGATGGCCCCGGGCGCCGGCATTCCCACCTGGGCCTGCAGGTCGTCCACCACCGCCACGGCCAGGGCGTCGATGGTGGGAAAGTGGTAGAGAACGGTGCCAGAAGCGACGTCGGCTCTGCGCGCCACGGCCAGGAGACTTGTGTTTCTGATCCCTTTCTCGGTGAACTCGCCGAAGGCGGCTTCGAGAATCCTCCGTCTGGTCTGCTCGACCGCGGCTGCCCGCTTGCCGAGACGGTAGCTCCGTCTGGCCGTCACGCTGCTCTCCTAATTACTTGCAAATATCGATTAAATAATTATACTTCGGAGCGTGCCGGGAGCGAGGGCATACGACTTGATGTACCGCTACTGGGCGCCATGGGACCGTGTCGGAGTCCGTGACGACCTCGTGGCCCTTCTTGCCACTGGCCGGGTGGAACCCGAAACTCACCCACGTTCGATCGATCTGGGATGCGGCACGGGGGCCAATGTTGTGTACCTCGCCCAACGAGGCTTTCAGTCGTTTGGCGTTGACTTCTCTCCCGTGGCGTTGAGAAAGGGCGCCGAACGGGCCCGCAAGGCAGGGGTTGGGGAGAGGTGCGTTTTCGCGAGAGGCGATCTAACGGCCGATGCCATCCCCGGTGTTGAAGGGCCCTTCGATCTGTTGATCGACTTCGGCACCCTCGATGACCTCGGCAGGGTTGGCCGGCGGGCGATGGCGTCCACCATCGTTCGGTTATCTCGACCCGGATCCCTGTTCCTCCTCTGGTGCTTCTTCTCGGAATTGGCGGACTTGCCCAAGTTCAGTGTGTCCGGGCCGTCGCGCCTGGCGCCAGGAATCCAGCCTGGCGAGGCGCTCGAGCTCTTCGGGAATGCATTCGAGATCGAGCCGTTCTCCCGACCCTCCCCTACGACGGCGAGCTTCCTACTGCGTCGGAAGTAGTTGGCGACGCACGATTCGACTCCAGCGGTGGTCCGCGCCGTGCGCCGGTCTCCGGGCCATTTCGTCTTGGCGCTTGGACCCGCGGCTGGCCTGCCCGCACTCGAATGACATGCCGGTTGCTCTTCTGCAGTGGCCCCTGACGTAGTTAGATGCGCGTCATTCATTGGAAGGAGAGGCGAGTGACCGCAGCGATCGATCCGGAGGAGACCGAGGTTCGTGTCATCCACGAGTTGGTGAATTTCTCGGGGGTCGCCGTGCTCGAGGTTGGGTGCGGGGATGGACGCCTCACCTGGAGGTACGCGGAGGAGGCCGGCTCGGTTCTCGCGATGGATCCGGACGAGGAGAAGATCGAACGGGCCACGGTGGCCACTCCCGTGTCGCTCCTGTCCAAGGTGAGATTCCTGACAGCAGACATCACCGAGGTCGACCTTTCTCCGGACACCTATGACGTGGCAATCCTGGCCCACTCTCTGTGATGCATTCAGCTCGAGGGCGTCGGGCACGCCCTGAGACGGATACATCGCTCCCTGCGGCCCGATGGTGTCCTGCTCGACCTCCATCCCCAGCCGGAGCTTGCCGGGGTGGAGGTGTGGCACGGTGGCCGGATCGAGCGTCTCGGCTATGTCGGCGAGGATGACGACATCGGGGATATCCTCGAGGCGCGAGCTCGCCTGACCCAGGCCGAAGAGGACGGCTGGTATGTCACCCAACGCCAGGAGTTCTTCGACCTCATGACCCACTGCCCGACTCCCGGCGATTGGCAGGAGTACCAGGCCAGGGAGAAATACAGCTGCGGACTTTCTGAAGAGCTGGTGGCTGAGGCCGAAGAGTTGATGGCGACAACGGGCGGCGAATTCATCGTCCGGGAACCCATCCGGGCTTCGCTCCTCAGACGCCTCCCGAGATCGGGAAGCGACGACACCCTGCAACGGTGAGGGCAGTCCAATTATGCAACTGGGTCGCGCGTCAAACCAGTAGCAGGCTGATACTCCACCACACGCTGCAGCGACGCCCGCGAAATAGAGGGAGAACTCAGGCGGTCAAGCCTTGCAGGGTTCGACGGATGCGGCGGCGGCTTTCTCCGGTAGACCGATGAATATTGTCGATCAGCTCACCGGCCTGCTTGCGCTTCTTCGGTGCCACCTCGGACCATTCGGTCGGCAGCTTGGCCTTGAGGTCCTTCCAGTTGCTCGAGATGGCTTCTTGCAGTTGACGGTTTTGGCGTCTTCTCATCCAGTATCCCAGTCCCACCAAGGCGGCGAGGGTACCTAGACCTTTGGCAGCGTCCATGCTCTGCTCCTTCGTCAATGAACTTGGCTCTGGTTGGTTTCCCAATAGATCCAGGATCCAAACATCAGCCGGACCCACTCCGCCAGTGACCTTCGCTTAATTGACGAGGTGGGCCCTGTCGACTCGCCCGGCTGCGTCCGGTCGGGTCGGCGGCCGCCTCCAGGGACAGTCCGGAGGGGGAGCAGCCGGTCAGGCCGTGGCCGCCTGGTACTCCTCGCCGGTGACCTTGGCGGGGAGCCACACGGTGGCACCTCCGGTGGTCAGGGACAGGTTGGTCATGGCTGTGTCTTCGGCGGCTCCGTGCCAGTGGATCTCCCCGGGTGGCGCCCAGATGACGTCGCCGGCATGGACCCGGGAGGTCTGGCCCTCTCTGGTGGCAACCAGTCCCGAGCCCTCGACGATGTAGAGCACCTGTCCGTCCGGATGGTGGTGCCAGTCGCTACGAGCGCCAGGCGAGAAGCGGACCGCGATCACCGTGAGCCCCCCGCCTCCGGCCTCGTGCAACCGGCCCGAGCTGACTTCGCCGGTGAAATGGTCGGGTGGTTGGGGGGTCCAGGAGATGGCGTCGGTAGTGGTGTGCTCCATCCGGCGAGGGTAGATGTGGAGTAGATTTCAACATACGTTGAATATCGGAGGTCCCGGTGTGGGCGATGGTGGTCAAGGAATTTCGACAGGTGCGCCGGGATCGGCGAACCCTGGCGATGATGATCGTGATGCCGGTGGTGTTGCTGGTGGTTTTCGGATACGCCGCCAGCTTCGACGTCTCCGACATACCCACGATCGTGGTGGGACCGGGGGCGGAACAGGCGGCCGCGAGCCTCCCGGCGATGTTTGCCGTCACGGAGGTAGATAGCAGCGGCCACCGCGAGCAGGCGGTGGAAATGCTTCGCCGCGGTCAAGCAGTGGTGGCCCTGGTGGCCGACCCCGCGGGACCGCAGGCCCTGATCGACGGGTCACAGCTCTTCTCGGCCCGGGCTGCGGTCCAGGTCCTGACCGAAGTGCAGCGCCGGATCCCCGACCTGCAAACGGAGGTGCTCTTCAACCCCGGACTCGACACCTCGGCCGTGCTCGTTCCCGGTCTCGGGGGACTGATCCTCCTTTTCGTGGGAACGGTCATTACCAGCCTGGGGGTGGTGCGGGAGCGCCAGGCGGGGACGCTCGAGCAACTCGCCGTGATGCCGCTGCGCCCCGCCGACGTCTTCATCGGCAAGGTCGCCCCCTACTTCCTGGTGGCGGCGATCGACCTGACAGTCGTGCTGGTGGTGGGAACCGCCCTCTTCGGGGTTCCTTTCAACGGCAACGTCTTCACCCTGGCCCTGGGATCGCTGCTCTTCTTGTTTGTGACTCTGGGAGTGGGAGTTCTCATCTCCGGCGTCTCGCAGAATCAGGGGCAGGCCATTCAACTGGCGCTGATGACCCTGCTTCCACAGGTGCTCCTGTCGGGGATCATCTTTCCGCTCGAGTCGATGGCACCAGGCGTGCGCTGGCTCGGTTACATCCTGCCGCTCACCTACTTCAACCAGATAGCCCGCGGGGTGATGGTGAGGGGGGCGCCGATCGACTCTCTGTTCGGCCCCCTCCTGTTGCTGGCCACACTGGGCCTGGTGGCTTTCGGGTTGGCGGTGGTCCGATTCCGGCGCGACCTGGCCACCGCCGAGTCCGGTGGCGGCGAGGGGGAGGCGCACGCGGCATGAGCACCTTCGGCATGACCGCGGTCACCGTCAGGTACGGAGAACGGCTGGCCCTCGATCGAGTCTCGCTCCGCGTGGCTCCTGGGGAGGTGGTGACGGTGATAGGGGGCGACGGGGCGGGCAAGAGCACCCTGTGCCGGGTCATGACCGGACTGGTGGGCGTCAGCACGGGGTTGGTGAACCGCCCCACCGGGTCCCGGATCGGACACCTGCCCGCCACCTCGGGTGTCTGGCCCGACCTAACGGTCAGCGAGAACCTGGAGTTTGTGGCCACCGCCTACCGGTTGGACAAGGTGGAGTCCCGACGCCGGATCGCGGTCCTGCTCGAGGCCACCGGCCTAGCCGACTCCCGCCAACAACTCGGCGGTTGGCTCTCGGGAGGGATGCGCAAGAAGTTGGGGGTGGCGATGGCTTTACTCCCCGAACCGGAACTCCTGGTCCTTGATGAGCCCACCACCGGAGTGGATCCGGTCAGCCGTTTTGACCTCTGGCGTCTCATCTCGCGGACCGCAGCCGCCGGCACTGCCATTGTCCTCACCACCACCTATCTGGACGAAGCGGAGCGGGCCTCGGTCATACTGGCCCTCGACTCCGGCTCGACACTGGCCTGGGGTGATGTCGATGAGGTGCGGGCGGCCGTCGGCGGCGGGTTCTTCTCCAGTTCCTTCCCTGGCGAGCAGCCCTATCGCTGGCGACGAGGCTCGACCTGGCGGTTGTGGACCCCGCAAGCTGAAGGGGTGCCGGTCGGGGCCCGGCCGATCGAACCGGATCTGACCGACGTCCTCACCGCCGCGGCCCTAGCCCGCGAAGCCGGAGTAGGCGAGTGACGGTGCTTGCCAGCGGCCGGCGGGTGGCAAAGCGGTTCGGCGCGATCACCGCCGTTGACGGCATGACTCTCGAGGTTCGCCGTGGTGAGGTCGTGGGTCTCCTGGGGGCGAATGGGGCCGGTAAGACCACATTCCTCCGGATATTGCTCGGTTTGACGCAACCGACCGCGGGCAGTGTCTACCTATTTGGCCGCCCACCCTCCCGGCGGAGTCTGCGGCGGGTCGGCTACGTGCCGCAGAGCCTGGGCCTGTACACGGACCTCACGGTCGCGGAGAACCTGGCCTTTCGAGCCGGGCTGTACGGAGTGGATATTCCGCTGCTTCCCCCGGAATTGACTGGCACCACGGCGACGGTGGTGGGCGATTTGCCTCTTGGCCTGCAAAGAAGGCTGGCCTTCGTGGCCGCGCTGGCGCATCATCCCGAGTTGCTGGTGCTGGACGAGCCCACCTCCGGAGTGGGTCCCCTGGGACGGGCCCGGTTATGGGACACGATCCGGGGGGCAGCCGAGAATGGGGTCGGGATCCTCGTCACGACCCACCACCTCGAGGAGGCCGAGCAGTGCGACCATCTGGTGATGATGGCCGCAGGCCGCGAGGTGGCGGCAGGAACGGTCGACGAGGTGATCGGTCGGCGCTCGGCGGTCGAGATCACCACCCCGGATTGGAAGCTGGCATTCCGGTCTTTGGAAGCGGCGGGCTGGCCGGTGCGCCTGAGCGGTCGGCAGCTGCGGGTGGCAGGGGTTGGTGCCGCTCATGTCGAACAGGTCCTCGGCGAGGCTGGTATCACCGCGCAGATCGAGGAGCGGGCCGCGACTCTGGACGAGACCTTCGTCGTCCTGGCTCGGGGCTGATGGCCCGCCGTGGCCGGCGCCCCGGTGATCCGAACACCCGCGGGCGGATACTGGAGGCGGCTCGCCGGGCTTTTGCCCGCGACGGCTTTCGGCGGACGACCATCAGGCTGATCGCCGCCGAAGCGGAGGTCGACCCGGCTCTGGTCTATCACTACTTCCGAACCAAGGAGGAGCTGTTCGCGGCCGCCGTCCACATTCCATTCGGCCCCGCTGCGGCTGTCGAGGGGGTCTTCGCACCCGGCGTGGCGGGAGCCGGTGAGCGGCTGGCCCAATTGTTCTTCGCGATCTGGGAGACGGAGCCCAGCCGGGAGGCGCTACTGGGCCAGCTTCGTCGAGCGATGTCCGACCCGGAGGGGCCGGTACCGATGGTGGAGTTCGTGACCGGGGCACTCCTGCCCAGGGTGGCTTCTCACCTGCCCGGCGATGATCGAGAACTGCGGGTGGAGATGGCCGTCGCTCAGTTGTTGGGAATCGCCATCATGCGTTATGCCCTCAGGCTGGAGCCCCTCGCCTCGACCCCGGTTCAACAGGTCATCGCCCAGGTGGCGCCCCGCCTCGAGGACTACCTCCATTCTCGTGATGGTTGATCGCGTATGGCCGCTACGACCGTTACCGGAACTAGAGATGGGTGGCAAGAAGCGCTGTGGCCAGAAGCACCATCGCCCATGCCAGCATGCGGAGGGGCCGCTCCCAGGTAGCCAGGACCGCGTCCTCGTCCCAGCGGTCGACGATCCCGTCGTGGTGGAGCCACATCTCGGCCCGCTCGGCGTTGCGGCGGACCCCACGGGCCGGGGTGCTGAGGGTCCGCTGGGTCAATGAGAACATGGTGGCGGCGGCCGCTACCAGGACCGCCCCGATCGAGACCGAGCCGGTCTGTGCCCAGTATCCGACCAAGACGGGGAACCCTCCCCAGGCCAGCGCAAAACCGATCGGAGTGTGGAGCCAGGCCGGGGTTTCGAGGGCGTAACCGGTCGCCAGCGCCACCCCCACCGCCGCCCAGGCCAGCACCCAGGGCGACACGACTGTCGCCCCGATCCCGGCCAGCACCAGCGCCCCGCCCATCCCGGCCCACCCCATTCCCAGCAAGAGACGGTCGCTGAGCGAGGTGCCCAGGGGCCGGCCGTGCCACTCGTCCAGGGCATGGGCGGCCACGCCGGTGCCGAGCAAAAAGGCCAGCAGCGTGCCTGCCAGCACCAGCCAGTCAAGCGAGGGAGCCAGCCCCGCCCCGAGGGCGGCGTGGGCCACGTGCCAGGCGGTGTAGGGAGGATGCAGAACGGCCACCAGGTCACCCCGGCGACTACCGGTGGGGGCATAGAAGGCGGGGCGTTTCACGGACGGCGGCCCCACATGACCAGGCCGCACCCCCGCGTCAGGCGCCGTGCCCGTACGTCTGCCAGCCCGGCCTCCTCCCACATCCGGATGGGATCGGGATGACGACGATGGAAGTCCTCGATCGAGGCTCGCAGGAACAGGCCGACCTGATGCCAGCCCGGGTCGATCAGCCTGCCCCATAACGGCAGGAGGGCTCCGGCGTACAGCCGCCAGGCCGGATACCAGACACCGCCGGGAAGTCCGAACTCGACCATACCCAGGACCCCGCCCGGTCGCAGCACCCGCGCCAGCTCGGCCAGGCACTCCACGGGATCTTCGACATAGCGAAGCAGATAGCCAAAGGTGACAGCGTCGAAAGTCTCGTCAGGGAACGGCACCCGTTCGGCCCGGGCCAGCACCCGTTCGGGGCCGGCGTGTTGGGTGAGCATTTCCGGGGAAAGATCGACCGCGATGACCCGGTGACCCTGGCGCTGGACCAGCCTGGTGATCGAGCCGGTCCCCGCCGCCACGTCGAGAACGAGGCTGCCCGGACCCGAGGTGAGGCCGTTCACCATCGCGCGCCTCCACCGGCCGTCCTGGCCGAGGCTGAGGACGCGGGCCCAGCGTTGGTAGTCGGGGGCAATCGGAGCGAACAGGCGCCGGGCCGTGTCGTTGGGCGCCGATCCCATCACGTCCCCGGGCGAAGCCGGTCCTCGACGTAGGCGAGAAAATCGAGCTCCCCGGGCGAATGACCGGCCATGCTCAAGAGTGTGGCCGCGTCGGAGAATTGCTGAAGTCCGTGGGTGTACAGGTGCATCAGGTGATGCCAGAGGATCTGTCCGGGCTCTTTTTCGACGTGCCACAAGGCGTTGAGTCCCTCGTCGGTGAGAGTGGCCAGCCAACTCCGCATCTCCGCCTCGTCCCGGGCCCAGTGTTCGACGACGGCTTGCACCGTCGGGTAGTCGGTGGCTTTCAACTCACCGTCCGGTCCCCAGAATTCGAACGGAATTCCCCGCAACCGCTCGCGCCAGCTCCACTCGACGTCGAGTTCGTGCACCAACGTGGCGCGGAGGTCACGGGTGGTGGGCGGAGCCGGGTTGGTGTAGGCCTCCGGCGCCAGGGCCGCGTTGGCCAGGATCCGGTCGCGCACCCAGTAGAGATGGTCGAACAACAGGCTTATCTCGGAACCGCGCATCGGATCTCCCAGGGTCGCGTACGACGCAGCCAACGTCTAGCAGTTTGGCCGACTTCGGGAGGTTATGGTCCCGCCGGAGTACCAGGACAGGCAGGGAGGTTTGATGCGGATCGGATTCGTGGGTCTGGGTGACATGGGTTCGGGGATCGTTCCGCGGCTGCTGGCCGCCGGTCACACCGTCACCGGATGGAACCGGACCCGGGACAGGGCCGGCCCTCTTCTCGACCAAGGGATGGGATGGGCCCGCTCGCCGCGCGAGGCGGCGACCGACGCCGAAGCCGTCTTCTCGATCGTGACCAACGCCGAAGCGGTCCGGGCCGTGGCCCTCGGACCCGAGGGAGTCATCTCCGGGCTCGGCTCCGGCGGGACGTACCTCGATATGAGCACCATCGACCCGGTGGTCAGCCGCGAGGTCGCCGCCGAGTTCAGGGCCGCAGGGCTCGTCATGCTCGATGCCCCCATCTCGGGAAGCCCGGTAACCCTTGCCCAGGGCAATGCCTCGATCATGGTCGGCGGCGAGCCAGCAGCCTTCGAGCGGATCGAGCCGGTGCTCGCCGCGATCGGTTCCAGGGTGACTTACATCGGGGAGAGCGGCACCGCGACCCAGATGAAGATCGCCATCAACCTCACGCTCATCGTCGAGATGATCGTCTTCTGCGAGTCGGTAGCCCTGGCCGAAAAAGGTGGG
>DATHSX010000166.1:0-4657 GCA_035463935.1 Acidimicrobiia bacterium
GGTGACCGGGTCCCAGGCGACTACCGGGCCCCACTCGGGGGCGGTGTCGGACACCTCGAGGAGAAGGATGCGTCCGTCGGGAAGGGGGATCGGCGAGTTGGTCTCTGTGAACCGGCGCGCCGAGCTGATCTGGCCGGTGGCGCGGTCGAAGGGCACCACGTGTGGATGGGGCAGGTCGGAAAAACCGAGAAAGAGACCCGTGTCGCCCCCGGCGGTAAGCGATTCACCGTTGACGAAGTAGCCCGTGTTGACCGAGTTGAGCTCGCCTCCGGCGGTCGTGGACAGGTCCCAGGTCAGTACCTCGCCTTCGAGATTGGACTGCAAAAGCGTCTCACAGGAGTTGAGGCAGTCGTAGGACACCGGCACCCCGGCCGAGCCGAGCCGGTGGAGTAGCTTGCCGGTTGCGAGATCGAAGACCAGCACCTCCTGTCCGAGGGTTCCCACCAACAACATGGAGCCGTCGGGGGTGAAGGCCTTGCTGAGCACTACCTGGTCAAAGCCGGTAAGGACGTCGGTTCGGACCCCGGAAGCGACGTCGATCACATCCAATCCTCCAAGATCATCAACGATCAGACGCTTTCCATCCGGGCTGATCATCCCGGTGCCAGCGGGGTACTCCAGGACCGCTTGGCGTGAGGCGACGTCGAAGACCATCGTGCCCGATATCGATGAGTTGACGTTGGAGACCGACAATCGCGACCCGTCGGCCGTCCAAGAAAGTGCCATGTCCGCAGTCGTCGCCCACCGGTACACCATTCGGAACGTCTCGGCGTCGAATAGGTCGACCGCCCACTGGTCTGCCTGGCAGTCGGGACCGGACAATCCCGCTATAGCCAGCCAGGCGCCATCGGGTGAGAACCGGGGCAGCGGGGTCGCCCCGACGCAGGAAGGAAAATCTATGGTCTGGAGAACCTCTCCGGTTTCGGCTCGGAGAAGGATGACTCTAGGTGGAAGGTCGTCGGGGGTCTCCGAACCCGGCCGGGGAACCGTCGGGGCAGAAGTGAAGACTGTGAAGGCCTGCCGGGCCGAGTCCGTGACTCCCACCGCCAGCACCTCACCGTCGACGGAGAACGACAGCGAGAAGAGGTTGTCAACCGTTCCCGGCTCGGTGTAGGAGGAGATCTCTCGGCCGGTGGCGACGTCGGCCACCACGACCCTGGCGTCTAGATAGGAGACGGTGGCCAGCCGAGTCCCGTCGGAAGAAAGGTCGAGCGCCACGAAGCCCCCCGACGGAGAAGCTGCCTCCCGGCTGCGCAGCCGGCTGGCATGGGTGGCCTCGCGGAGGGCGTTGATCGCTTCGACCGGCTGCTCAGCTTCCGGCGGGGTCGACTCGATCGCCTCCAGCCCGAGGAGGATGCTCAATTCCGGATTGTCATCCAGCAAATTGATCGCCGAGGCGGCCAGCTCCCGGGAACGGGCCAGCGATTCGGCCGACTCCGCCCGGACTGTCTCCGCTTCGGCAAATACCCGTTGGGATTCGGCCTGATCGCGCTGATCAATCGCGATCACTGCCCCGGTGACGGCGGCGACCGCCAGGACGGCCAGGGCGATCCCCGCACCCCAGGCGGTGCGTCGGATGCGGCGGTGCTGGCGAACCTCCTCGGACTCCAGGTCGTCCTTGGGGACTCCCCGCAGCGACGAGGCGATGTCGGCCACCACCTCCCGGAAGCGGCCGTTGCGGAGATCGAGCTGAGTCTCCTCCTCCGCCCAGCGCAGATCCACCCAGCGGGGCTCGCCGGTGAAGGCATCGAGCAACGAAGGCGGCACCGACGAGTGAGGATCGAGGCGACCCGAGGCTTCATCCCAGGCGAGGGTGCCGTCGGTGAGGACCGGGATGATCTTGTCGGGGTCCTTTTGCTCCCGCCAGTAGGCGACCTCTCGATCGACCCAGGCCGATGCCGCCGCCTCCGGAGAAGTGAGGAGGACGAACCAGTCGGAGGCATCGAGGGCGGCGGTAATCGACGACCACAGATGCGGGTTGGCCGAGAGCGACGACTGGTCCCGGAAGACCCGCAACGCTCGCCGCTTCCACCACGGCTTGGCGAAAGTCTGGAGGGCGGCCTGCAGGCGGGGGGCGAGCAGCTCATCGGCGGTGTGGCTGTAGGAGATGAACCCGTCGAAGCGGACCAGACTGGTCCGGGGCTCGGTCTTGGGCTGTTGCACCGTGGCCATGACTACACCTTCTGGTGGAGAGCGTAGAGAGGCAGCGATCCGTAGCCCTTGGCGGTGGGGAGCGTGCCGACGTATTGGCAGGCGATCGAGATGTCACCGGAGAGGGCGGCGAGGGCGGCGAACGGATGGGTCACGTAGACCTCACCCTCGGGGGTGCGGGGTTCGATCCGGGCAGTCTGAGTGACCCCGGCCCCAAAAAACAGGCGGGCGCCGGAGATGGGATCCCATCCTTCGAACACCGGGGCGGCGTGGGCGGCCAAGCGGAGCCCGCGCAAACCGCGCAGCCCGGCGGCTTCGAAGTCGATCTGGCTAATCGTGGTCTGAAGATCGAGGGCACATTGCGCCGCTGCCCCTACTTCAGAGAAGACCAGATAGAGACCGTCACCCCAAGTGCGGCCGGAAAGGAGGTGAGAGCCGAACTTCTCGACCGTTCGGCCGATCTGGGACATCACCTTCTCCTGGAAGAGGAGCACCTGGGCGTCGGAGAGGCGGGAGAAACCGGCGAAGTCGGCGAAGAGGAGCGCCCGGACCTGTCGTTTGGGTAGGCCGGCGGGGCCGTTGACGGCAATAGCGGGAGGACCGGCCGCAATAATCATGGCCGGCTGACCGCCAGCATTCCAGCGGGCGACATCGACCGAGGTGCCGGCCGTCTGGCCCGTTTCAATACCGTCCCACACCGCCACCTGACAGACGTCAGCCTCGAGTTGTCGTGCTCGGACCAGGGCATCGCCCATGGCGATGCGAGCGCAGAAGTCGAAAAGGGTGGGGTCGTCGAGGTATTCGCCGTGGACCGCGGTGACAACCTCGGCGGCCGAGGCCAGGCAGCGCTCGAAGCGACGCACCCAGGCGGGACCGGCCGGCGCCACTGAGGTGCGGACAAACTCCTCCCGATCGAAGGGGAGGGTGATATGCAATTCGGCTCCCCGGTCGAGGAGGATCTCGGCGGCCATGATGTCGGCCCCGGCGGCCAAGGAGCCATAGCCGATCCCCGCCCCAAGCCGGTCGAACGCCGTTTTCAGTTCAGTTTGCACTCGCGGCTCCTCTGCGGCAGGAAAACGGCTCCCTTCACCGGGGGCGCCAATGCGATGACCGCAGAAATGGACCACGGTCGGGTTGGCGATCGCAGAAAGCAGCGACGGGTCGAAACCCTTGAGCTCGCAAACCAGCTTGAGCTGACGCAGCGTGGTCGCCCGCGGGGCGAGGGCGGACTCGCTTCCCCGCCCGGCCCGTCCGAGGGCATCTTCGGCCCGTTGGCGGTCACCGAGCACCAAGGCGGCTTCAGCTTCGGAGACCAGTAGCCAGTAACGGTCCTCGGAACTTGCCGCCTTCGCCTCGGAGAGGACGTCGAGGCCCTGGCGGGCGAAGGCGGTGGCCCGCTCTGCCTCTCCGGCAACGAGCCACATCGTGGCCGCGTTCACGGCCAGATAGGGGGAGCGGTAGCGGTCGAAAGCGGCGCCGTAGCCACGCGCCGAGCGCGATGCCCATAAGCCCCGCTGCTCACCGTCACGGGCCAGAGCGATGTCCTTGTCGAGGCGGGCATCGAGAGCAGCGATCTCCTCGGCTAAATGGGAGGCGATGGAAGCGCCCTCCACCGAGGCAAGGTCGAAGGAGTCGTAGAGACGGCGGGCCTGGATGGTGGCTCCCGACCGGGCGAGGGCGAGCACTGCCAGGTAACGCAGCTCGAGGTCGCCACTGCCTAACTCGAGCTGGCCGGCGGCGAGGTCATACGCCTTCAAGTACTGGCCCTGTCGGATCAGTTGGCGGACCTCGTCGGCGGATCTGGGACCGCCCTCGGGCCGAACCAGTTCAGTACCGAGGCGGAGGCGAAAGCTCTCGACGGTGTGGACGGAAAGGGTGGTCGGGGCGGCGGTTCGCACCGAGGCCGTGCGTCCGGTGCCGAGCAGCGAGGCCAGCTCGCCGAAATAGCGGCCGGTTCCCAACCGGGCGAGCGGTACCTCGGTGCCGTCGGCATCGGTGCGAAAGATCTCCACTTCGCCAGCCTCGATCCAATAGACGGCGTCGGCCGGGCTCCCCTCTTCCACCACGGTCTCCCCGCTTGAGAAGGTGATCAGTTCGGGGCTGTCGAGCCAATCGGCGGTTGCAAGGTCGGCGAATTCGGTGAGGGCGGGATCGTGGAGGAGGATGCGTTCCTCAAGGGCGGCGAGCTCGGGCGAAGGTTCCACGCCGAGCTCGGTGGCCAGGGTCTTCTTCACTCGGGCGTAGGCACGCAGGGCCTCGGCCTGACGTCCCGAGCGGTAGAGCGCCAGAATCAATTGACCCCACAAACGCTCCCGCAACGGGAACGATTCGACCAGTCCGCTCAACTCCCCCAGCACCATCGCGTGATCGCCCGCGAGGAGCTCGGTGTCCATCAACGCCTCGACCGCCAGGAGCCGCTCTTCCTCTAGACGACGGCTGGCCTGTTCGGCGAAATCGAAGCGGCGGAGATCGGAGAGGGCGGTGCCCCGCCACTGGGCGAGGGCCT
>DATHSX010000167.1:0-1606 GCA_035463935.1 Acidimicrobiia bacterium
ATCGGGCCCGAGTGGGTGGCGATCACGAGGCGGGCCCCGGGACGTTCGGCGGCGAGACGCTGCAGACCCACCCAAAAGCGCCGCACACACATCGACGGGGGTTCGAAATGGAGCATGGGGATGGTGAGCCAATGGTGGATCGGGTCGGCACCCCCCTGCTGTGTGCGCCAGAAGCGATCCACCTCCACCAGCCACATCGGTCGATCTCCCAGGGCGGTGCGCTCGAACTCGTCGAGCAGGGAGTAATAGCGCCGGAATGCCGAAGTGACGTCGCGGAGACCGTCGGGGGTGGCCACCCTGAAGTTCCGGAACTCCTCCATGGCCTCCGGCTCGAACACCTTGGCGTCCTTCTCGAACATGCCCAAACCGTCGACCAGGCCACGGTGAATGTGCTCGGCGGTCTGTCCGGCCCGGTTGGTCCCCGCGTGGCGGATCACCAGCGTCTCCCCCTCGGTGAGACGCTTGGCCAGGGTGTGCCCGTAGGTGTGCGACTGCCAGATCCCCAGGGGGGTGATTCCGGACTCGGTCGAGTAGCCCTGGGTCTCGGCGTGTCGCACCAGGTAGATGTCGTTGACCACCTTGGGGCGGGCTTGGGGCGGCGCCGAGATCTCCTTGTTCCTGTTGTCCTCGGACATCGCCCGCTGCATTCCCAGGTCGGCCCGCTGGTAGAGGGGTGGCAGGCTCTGGGTGACGCCGCCCTCCCGTTTCCGATCGCGGAAGCGGCGCAGGTAGAGGGGTGTGTTCTCGTCGCCGGTGTCCTCTCCCGGCTCGACCCTGGCTCTCGACTGGCGCTCCATGTAGCGGGCCAGGTAGAGCGGGGCTTCATCCCGGTCGGTTCGAGGCAGGGCGGGCTTGTTCTCGCGCTCGCTCATGAGTGCACCGTGAGGAAGTCCTGGTCGACCACCCCTTCGTAGTAGAAGATGGCCCGACCCATCTCCGCTTCGGTCCAGGTGACCGGCTCCCGGTCGGGGTCGGCCCAATAGCCCCCGGTGTAAACCTCGTTGCGGTTGCCGGCCGGGTCGAAGAAGTAGAGGCCCCAACCCCGGGTCGCCCCGTGGCGGGTGGGCCCGGCGTCGATGCGCACCCCGTTGTAGGAGCAGATGTCGGCGGCGTCGCGGAGGTGGTTCCAGCTGTCCACCCAGAAGGCCAGGTGGTGGAAACCTCCGTTGGGCCCGGTGATGAAGGCGATGTCGTGGGGGGTGTGGGTCCGCTCCAGGAAGGTGGCCAGCTGATGGCCGTCGTCGGCAAGGATCTGCTCGGTCAGCCGGAACTCCAGGACCTTCGTGAAGAATTCGGTGATCCCGTCGACGTCTTCGCACATCAGGAAGATGTGGTCGACCCGGGGCGGGTGGATCCCGACCAGTCCCAGCGGCTCGGGTGGCGGGTTGTTCAGGGGGAGCAGGTTGCCCACCTGCTCCATCCCGTAGACAAGATCGGTGGCGTGGCCGGAGGGAGCTTCGAATCGCACCGTTTCCCCCCAACCGGGTCCCAACTCTCCGTGGGCGAAGCGTTTGGTCATGAGCCCTGCCTCTTCGATGCGGGCCTGGTAGGCGTCGAGGTCTTCCCTCGACTCCACCTTGAACCCGTAGGACTCCAACCCGTAGGT
>DATHSX010000168.1:0-3298 GCA_035463935.1 Acidimicrobiia bacterium
TGAAACCGAGACCGGCGATGGGAACGAACTCCCAGTCGTACCTACCGGGCTGCAGGCTCAGCTTGAGGACGCCATGGTCGGTCTCGTTGCGGAGCTCGCTGTTGGGCTGGACCGCCACGACCGAGGTCAGGCCGGCACCACCCGTCCCCACCGTGAACTGGCGAATACCGGACGCCGAGTCAGCGGCGCCGTTCGGATCCTGGCGGGCAAACCGTTCATAGATGTGATCGTGACCGTTGAGGATCACATCCGCCCCGGCGGCATACAAGGCCGCCCACAACGGCCGAACCCCGGACTCGCCTCCATGGAATCCCGAGCTGAACAGAGGCTTGTGCCAGTAGGCGAGCTTGCAGGGGTTGGCCGAGGCGGCCAGGTCGGCCTGCAGCCACTGTCCCTGGGGGGAAGCGGGGTCGCAGCCGCCCACCTCGAGGCACTCGCTGTTCAGCACGAGGACATGCCACCCGCCCAGGTCGTAGCTGTAGTAGCCCTGACCTGGGGTCCCGGCGGCGGCTCCGAAGTATTCGAAGTAGCCGGCCGCACCTGGAGTGTGATAGTCGTGGTTGCCGGAGCTGGGGCGAGTGCGGGCTTTGTGACGTCCCCAGGTCGGGTCGTAACAGCCGGTGTAGTCGGCGATGGTGCCGTCCGGGTAGACACCGTCGCCAAAGGTGGCGACGGTGCCGGGGATGTCGTCGAGGAGCTGGGCGGTGGCTTCGTCCCGCTCGGTGCTGCACGTCGAGATGTCGCCCGCACCCACCAGCACCTCAGGGGTGGGCTCCAACGCCCCGGCCGGGCTGCTCGGAATCATGGCGGCAGACGCGACGGTCAGGAGAAGGATCGGGAAGGCGACAGCCCCCACCACGACCGACAGGCGTGGTCGCCCTTCTCGTGAATGCCGCCCCATGCCAACCCATCTCCCAATTCGGTCCGCCAGTGGGTTGCAGGGTAGAACCCGGTTTCGACAACCGACGCCAAGAATTCGCGAGGCCGCGCTCAGGCGGAGTGGCGACCCCCGTGGACCACCTCGGTGAGGTCGAAGGAAGGCAACAGGCCGGACCCGACCGCGATCAGGCCGGGCAGCTTGGCCGACGGCTGGTTGAAGCGGACCGCCCCCCCATCGGGCAAGCACACCATCCCTCCGCCCGCGAGCACCAGGGCGGTCCCCGCCGCCACGTCCCATTCGTGTTTGGGGACCAGGGTCCAGGTGGCGTCGGCCAGCCCGCAGGCGACCCGGGCCATCTTGTAGGCCACCGACCCCATCGGCTCGACCGCAAACGGCGCCCCCTCCCAGTGTCGCCACTGGCCCCGGCCCACCTCGGTGCGGCTGGCGAGGACGGTGGCGCCACCGAGACCATTGGGAGAGGTGGGGACGACCGGCCGCCCGTTCAGGGTGCAGCCCAGGCCGTGGGCGCCGAGGGCGAGGAAACCGGCGGCCGGGTTGAGGATCCCCCCCGCCACCACGACGCCTTCTTCGACCAGACCCACCGACACACACCACTCCGGGATGCCCTCCACGAACTCCTTGGTGCCGTCGAGCGGGTCAACCACCCAGACCCGGGCCCGGTTCAGCCGGTCGGGGTCGTCGGCGGTTTCCTCCGACAGCCAGCCCTCACCTGGTTCGACCAGCCCCTCACGCAGCACCCGGTCGACGGCCAGGTCGGCCTCGGTGACCGGGTCATGGTTGACCTTGCGGGAGGCGGCGATCCGCCCCGACTGGAAGCCATCGAGCACCCGGCCGGCGGCGGCGAGGGCGCGGCTGATCCGCTCCAGGTCGCGGGATCGGTCGCTCACGACGCCCACACCCCCGGCACCACTGCCACGATCACTCCCATCACCAGCAGGCTAAGCGGTGCCCCCAGCCGGGCGTAGTCCCCAAATCGGTAACCGCCCGGTCCGTAGACCATGGTGTTGGTTTGATATCCGATCGGGGTGAGGAAGTCGACCGAGGAGGCCACCGCCACCGCGACCGCGAAGCCGCGGGCCTGGATGGAGGTGGCGGCGGCGGTCGCCACCGCGATCGGGAACATCAGCAGCGCCGCCGCGTTGTTGTTGACCACGGCGGTGAGGATCACCGTCGTCAGCACCACTCCGAACAGCACCCCGCGGTCACCGAAACCGTCGAAGATGCCGATCAGGCCGTCGGCGATGGTCCGGGCCAGACCCGACCCCTCCACCGCGGCCGCCACCCCGAAGGCGTCAGCGATCACCACGATCACATTGAGGTCGACTGCCGCCCGGGCCTCCCCAGGGGTGAGCACCCGCAGCGCCACCAGACCCACCGCCGCCAGCAGGCTGGCGTTGAGGATGGGGAGCAACCCGACCGAGGCCGACACGACGATTCCCAGGGTGATGAGGCCGACGATCCAGGCCCGGCTGGTGGCCCGCCCCGGGGTGGGGCGCAGGCTCGAGACGAGCAGGAAGTCGCTGCGGTCGCGCCACCTATCCCGGAAACCCTGGTCGGCCACACGCAGCAGGGTGTCGCCCACCCGCAGCCGGATCTGGCCGAGCTTTCCCTCGATCCGCTGCCCGGCCCGGTGGATGGCCAGCACAGCCGCCTGGTAACGGCTCCGGAACCTGGCCTCGAACAGGGTGTTGCCGACCAGCGGGGATTCGGCTCCGATCACGGCCTCGAAGTAGCGGGCGTCGTCGCCCCGGAAGTCGAGGAGGTGCCCGGCCTCGGCCGAGGAGAGGCCACGGGTGTGCTGGAGGTCGAGGATCTGGTCGGCCTTGCCGACGAAGCGCAGGCGGTCCCCTCCCCGAAGGACCGTGTCGGGTTGCACCGGGGCCACCAGGTCCCGGTCACGCTCGAGGGTCGCCAGGAACAGTCCGCTGAGATGACGGAGGCCGGCAGCCTGGACGGTCTTTCCTCCCAGCGGCCCGCCCTTCTCCACCACCATATCGACGACGAAGCCCCGGGTCTCCTCTGCTGTCTCCTGTTCGACTCCGCGCCGGCGGGGGAGGAGGATCGGGGTCAGCACTACCAGCAGCACCGCGCCGAGGATGGCGATCGGCAAACCAACAGCCGAAATCTCGAAGAAGCCCAACTGGGGTTCACCCACAGTCTCCAGCAGGCCCGAGATGACCAGATTGGTGGAGGTGCCGATCAAAGTCACTACCCCGCCCAACAGGGCGGCGAAAGAGAGTGGCATCAGGAAGAGGGACGCCGAGCGTCCCCGGGCCTCGGCCCAGCTGCGGACCTGGGGCATCAGCATGGCCACGATCGGGGTGTTGTTGAGGAAGGCCGAGGCCGCGGCCGAGGGCACGAGCAGGCGCGTCAAGGCCCAGCGCCCGCCGCCGCCGC
>DATHSX010000169.1:0-3107 GCA_035463935.1 Acidimicrobiia bacterium
GGCGGTCAATGCCCCCACCGGGCAAATTTGCACTGTGTTGCCTGAGAAGTAAGAGGAGAAAGGGAGATCTGGGAAGGTGTTGACCTGGGTGTGATTGCCGCGGTCGAGGAACTCGATCAGAGGGTCTCCCGAGACTTCATCGGAGAAGCGGGTGCAGCGGGCACAGAGGATGCACCGTTCCCGGTCCAGGTGGACCAGCGCGGAGATCTTGATGGGCTTTTCGAAGTGGCGCTTCTCTTCGACGAAGCGGGACTCGCCGGGGCCAAACGCCATGGTGTGATCCTGCAGGGGGCACTCGCCCCCCCGATCGCACACCGGGCAATCGAGAGGGTGGTTGATCAGCAGGAATTCGAGCACCCCCTCCTGGGCCTTGCGGACGACTTCCGACTTGGTGTCCACCACCAACCCGTCGGCCACGGGATTGGTACAGGCGGTGACCAGGGCGCGGCCGCGCGGGGTCTCGACTTCGACCAGGCACATACGACACATCCCGACCGGCCGCAACCGCGGGTGCCAGCAGAACCGGGGGATGTAGCTGCCGTTGTCCTGGGCGGCCTTGATCAGCATCTGGCCCTTGGGCACCCGCATCTCCTTGCCGTCCACGGTGATCGTCACGGTCTCGGTGCCCATGGCCGGCGTGATGCCCGACCGGCTGAGCGACCTCCTGCTCGTGATTCGGACGTACTCGCTCACGAGATGCCGCCAGTCGCCAGTCGCCGGTCGCCTGTCATCCGCGGGCAGAATAGGTCGGCCCGGCTCGAGCCAAACCGAGCTACTCCGCCGGCTGGCGGTAGACGCTCACGTGTCGCTGACTGGCCCCGTCAAAGGGTTCATGGTCCCACCCGCCCCAGCGGTGCTCCAGGGAAAGCCCGGCCAGCCGGGCCATCAGGTCGATCTCTGAGGGCCATGAGTAGCGGATCGCCACGGGCAGCAGCCGGATCCCCTGTTCGGTGATTTGGATGAGATGGGAATCGACCCGCTGGCCCACGGGGTCGTGCCGGCTCGCTTCGATAGTGACCCGGTCCAATCGAATGCCTTGCGTGGAGATCCGCTGGCCGCGGTCGAAACGAGCGAGATCCGGAACGAAGGCCTCGATCACGAAGCGGCCACCTGGCTCCAGGTGGGCGGCGACGTTGGCGAAACAGCGGATCTGCTCCTCCCGATCCAGCAGCGCGAACAGGGTGTTGAAGACCAGGTAGATCAGCCGGAAGCTGCCGTCGACCCCCACGTCGGCGAAGTCGCCCATTGTCACCGGGATCTGGTCTCCGCTGGGCTTGGCCCGCAAGCGGGAGACCATTTCGGGCGAAATGTCGATCCCGGTCAGATCCACGCCACGGGCAACCAGCGGCAGGGCCACCCGGCCGGTGCCGATGGCCAGCTCGAGGACCCTGCCCCCTCCAGCCAGCTCCAGCAGGCGCTCGATCATCGCCGCCAGGCCGCCCGACCACATCGGGTGGCCCCCCGACCATATCTGGTCGTAGTCGGCGGCCCACTCGGCGCCGTATGTCTCTTTGCCGTAGCCCTCCATCGGGAGAAGCTACCGCTCCTCCCCGCCCCCAGGCGGCGGATTAAAGAGGCGGATTAAAGCGGGAGTCAGGAGAGGGGGCAGCGACCCTGGTGGATGTGCGCCATCACCTCGCCTTTGAAGTATTTGGTGATCGAGATGATCGGCGACACCGCCGAGGGGCCGAGCGGACAGATCGTCGTCATCTTGGGAGGCCAGGCCAGACCCACCGAAATGTTGTCGGAGATGTCCAGGAGAAGGTCGGCATCGACCTCGCGGCCGTCGCCGGACTCGATCCGGCGAAGGATCATCTCCAGCCAGGTGGTACCTTCCCGGCACGGGGTGCACTGGCCGCAAGACTCATGGGCGAAGAAGCGCACCACCCGTTCGGCCGCCCTGACCACACAGGTGGTGTCGTCCATCACCACCACTGCTCCCGAACCCAGCATCGACCCGGCCTTGGCGGTGTCGTCTTTGGTGATGGGAAGGTCGAGATGGTCGGTGGGGACGAACCAGGGCGCCGAGGCGCCTCCCGGGATCCAGGTCTTCAGGCTGCGACCCTCGCCGGGTCCCCCGGCCACCTCGAAGATCAGCTCCCTCCAGGTCAACCCGTGGGGCAACTCGTAGTTGCCCGGTCGCCGAACATGCCCCGAGATCGAAAACAGAAAGGTCCCGGTGTCGGCAGTGTGACCCAGGGCTTTGTAGGCATCGACCCCCCCGCCCAGGATGTGGGGGAGATTGGAGAGCGTTTCGACGTTGTTGACGATCGTCGGCATGTTGTAGAGGCCGACCGCCGCCGGGAAGAAGGGCGGCTTGAGCCGAGGTTCGCCCCGGAGTCCCTCCAGAGAATTGATGAGGGCGGTCTCCTCGCCGCAGATGTAGGCGCCTGCCCCGAGGTGGACAGTGACCTCCAGGTCGTAGCCGGTGCCGAAGATGCCTTTGCCAAGGTAGCCCTTCCGGTAGGCCTCCTCGATCGCCCGCTGCACCCTCCGGGCGGGCTTGGGATACTCGCCCCGGATATAGATGAAGGCCTCGTGTACCTCATTGGCCAGGGAGGTGATGATGATTCCCTCGATCAGCTGGTGCGGGTCACGTTCGAGTAGCTGGCGGTCTTTGAAGGTTCCGGGCTCTGACTCATCACCGTTCACGACCAGATAGGACGGACGGCCCGGGGCGAGGAAACTCCATTTCAGGCCCGCCGGGAAGGCGGCGCCTCCGCGTCCTAGCAGTCCGGAATGCGCCACCAGCTCAACCAGCTCATCGCGGGTCATGGCGGCGGCCGCCCCGGCCTGGACATAACCGCCCGTGGCCTCGTAACGAGCGAGGGTGTGACTGTCGGCCGGATGCTCGATCATGCGCCGGGTGAGAACCCTCGGGTAATCGGTCATTCGACCTTCCCGGCGACCGGGGCGGCGGTGCCGTACGGCTCGAAGGCGGGATAAGGGCCAACCGACCCGGCTTCCTCCTTGATTGCCCAGTCGAACGATGTCACCCCCCCGAAGAGGCTCTGCAGCTCATCGGTGCTGATCACCTCGGGTCGGGCCGAACGCAGCCACTCGACGAGCTGGCGGGCCTTGTCGGGGCTCACCCCCTCGATCAACTC
>DATHSX010000170.1:0-9961 GCA_035463935.1 Acidimicrobiia bacterium
ACCAACGGTCGGATACGGCTGGTATAGCCTCCGGCGGACATGATGAGCGCCCTGCCGCCGGAACAGACTGTCCGCGACCGGATCGAGCAATTGCTTGCTGAGTATCCGCCCGCATCCACTCCCGATAAGGAGTTCTGGGGACGGCAGTACGACGCCGGGCTGGCCTGGGTCCACTTCCCGGAGCAGCGTGGCGGCCTCGGCCTGGCTCCGGTCCATCAACGGCTGATCAACCAGGAATTGACCCGGGCCGGGGCATCGAACAACAACGTCGCCCGCAATGTCATAGGCCACGGAATGGGGGCTCCGACGGTGGTGGCCCACGGCACCGAAGAGCAGATGGACCGGTGGCTCCGCCCCTTGTTCACGGCCGAAGAGGTGTGGTGCCAGCTGTTCTCCGAGCCGGGGGCCGGATCGGATGTGGCCGGGCTATCCACCAGGGCAGTCAAGGATGGCGATGAATGGGTGGTCAATGGCCAGAAGGTGTGGACCACGCTGGCTCACACCTCCCGATGGGGGATGCTGCTGGCCCGCACCGATCCGGATCTTCCCAAGCATCAGGGCCTGACCTACTTCGTCGTCGACATGCGCCAGCCCGGGGTGGAGGTGCGGCCGCTCCGCCAGATCACGGGTGAGGCCGAGTTCAACGAGGTCTACTTCACCGACGTTCGCATTCCCGACCGGGACCGCCTGGGGGGTATCGGGGAGGGCTGGCGGGTGGCTCTCACCACTCTGATGCACGAGCGAGTGGCGATCGGCACCACCCACATGCCGCGAGGAGGCGGGGCCATTGCCGACAGTCTCGCCGTCTGGCACGAGCGAGAACTCGACGACCCTTACCTCCGCGACGAGCTCATGAAGCTCTGGTGCGAGGCTGAGGTGCTGCGCCTGACCGGCATGCGGGCCGGCCAGGCGCGGGCGCTGGGGACGCCGGGACCGGAGGGCTCCACTGCCAAGCTTCACTGGGCCGATCTCAACAAGCGGATCTCGTCATTCACCGTCGAATTGATGGGGGCGGAGGGGATGCTGCTTCCCGGGGGATACGCATTCCTCACCCCCGAAGAGGCCGGGGCCGGTCGCTTCACCCGGCAGCAGAGCTTTCTCCGGGCCCGGGCCAACTCGATAGAGGGCGGTACCTCCGAGATCATGAAGAACATCCTGGGGGAACGGGTGCTCGGACTGCCGGGGGAGCCCCGGAATGACAAGGACGTTCCCTGGAAGCAGGTGCCCCGTTGAGAGCCCCGGGGGCTATCAGCCGGTTATCTCGGCGGGAACCCCCAGGTCCACCAGGGAAGCCAGCCGGGTGATCGTCCCGTTGGGGACACGGACGCAGC
The DNA here is from genome assembly GCA_035463935.1 of Acidimicrobiia bacterium. Classification (GTDB taxonomy): domain Bacteria; phylum Actinomycetota; class Acidimicrobiia; order Spongiisociales; family ZC4RG35; genus DATEEG01. The sequence continues at coordinate 1,332 of DATHSX010000170.1, forward strand.
CCAGCGAGACCGCCTGGCCGATCTTGTCGGGACGGTTGGTGCCGTGGATTCCGATGATCCCATCGCCGCCGTTGAACTCGGTGATCGTGTCCGAGAAGGCCGACAAACCGAGCGCGTAAGGGCCCCAGGGACCCGACGGGTCGGCCAGCTCGATGATGTCGGTCACGAAGTAGGAGCCGGTCGGAGTTGGGTTGGACAGAGAACCGATGGCCACCTCCGTGGTGAGGACGACGGCTCCGGCGACCGTCAGGGAGAGGCTGCGTGCCACCAGGTCGACCGAGATGGCCTGATCAACGATCTCAAGCTTGAACCGGTCGGCCAGGGCCCACCCGCTGGAGCCGTTGGGCCGGAGGGGCAACGCCACCTTGATCCAACCGTCCCACGGCCCTTCCAGGACCCGCAATACCCGCGGCGTGCCGAGGATGGTCTCCTCCTCCAGCACCATGCGTCCGGCCGAATAATGGGGGAACTCGAAGATCTCGATGGGTCCTTCGGCATGAGCCACCAGGGTCTCGCCGGCCGCGCGGGCGCCTGATGTTGTAGCCGCCGGGGAAGCGACGGAGGTGGCTGTCCCCGGAACCGGAGGGGACGGGTCCCGAGCGTCAGTGTCGGGATGGAAAGCGGGAATGGTCGTTCGCGGCCGCGCCTCCGCCGCGGGCGACCCTGCCTGGCAGGCCACCAGCAGTACGGCCAATATCGAGGTGAGTGCCCGGCGCACAATCCCCAAGGTAGCCAGAAGGCGGCGTAGCCTCGAGCCCGGTGGATAGCTACGTAGTCACCGGGCCGCTGCCGGATCGCGCCCGGTCGCTTCTCCCCCCGGGTCCCCGTTTCGAGGCATCGGGGTCAGAGCCCATTGCCCGCGAGCTCCTGCTGAGCCAGATCGCCGGCGCCGCCGGACTCCTCTGCATGCTCGGGGACCGGATCGACCAGGATCTGCTGGAGGCCGCTCCTCGTCTTCGTGTGGTGTCGCAGATGGCGGTCGGAGTCGACAACATCGATCTGGCGGCGTGCACCGCCCGGGGCATCCCGGTCGGGCATACCCCGGACGTCCTTACCGAGACCACCGCCGACACCGCCCTGGCGATATTGCTGGCCGTCATCCGCCGGCTGCCCGAAGGCCGTGACCTGGTCCGAGCGGGGGAGTGGCGGCGCTGGAGCCTCGATCTGTTGGTGGGTTCTGACTTGCACGGTTCCACGGTGGGGATCGTGGGTCTGGGGCGCATAGGGACGGCGGTGGCCCGGCGTCTATCGGGGTTCTCGGTCCGCCTGCTCTACACCGGACCCTGCCGGAAGCCCGGTTTGGAAGCGGCGCTCAAGGTCGGCTTCAGGTCCCTCGATGACCTGCTGGCCGAGTGTGATCACGTCATCCTCTGTGCTCCCCTGACCGCATCGACCAACAGGATCATCGACGCCCAGGCGTTGGCCCGCATGAAACCGACCGCTACCTTGGTGAACATCGCCCGGGGAGGGCTGGTCGATCATGACGCGTTGGCGGACGCTCTGGCCGACGGCCGCGTCGGCCGGGCAGGTCTCGATGTCACCGATCCTGAGCCGATACCCGCCAACCACCGGTTGGTAGCGATGCCCAATTGCCTGATCGTCCCCCATCTCGGGTCGGCGAGCGTCGGGACCAGGTTGCATATGGCCCTGAGGGCGGTAGAGAACCTGGCTGTCGGACTCGAAGGCGGGAGGTTGCCGTGGTGTGCCAACCCCGAGGTCTACCGCTAGCGCTGGGAGCCCTGTTCTTCGTCCGGCTCCTGCTGGCTTCTCTTGCTCCTGCCAATCCGGTCTACCACCGGCAGCAGGCCATACAGGACAACAAGGGCGACGACAGTGGCGGTGACGGCCAAAGCGAGCTCTCCGAATCCGGCGACAACGCCGATGGCCGCCACCGTCCAGAGCCCGGCGGCCGTGGTTAGGCCCTTGATGCTGTCGCCTGAACGGAAGATCGCCCCCGCCCCGAGAAAGCCGATCCCGGACACCACCTGGGCTGCCATCCGGGTCGCGTCTGTCCCCATCTCGGCACCCGCAATCGTGAAGAGCGCGGACCCTAGCCCCACCATCATATGGGTGCGCAGGCCGGCGTCGCGATGACGCAATTCCCTTTCGAGTCCGATCAGGGCCGATAGCCCAGCCGCCCACAACAGGTTGATGAGATTGCCCGCTAGGTCCATGATCGAACGCTAACCCGGCGCAGAGACCGGCGGCGGCTGCGATTGGAGCTGGTACTGCGATTGGGGCTGGGGTTGCGGTTGGGACTGCGATTGGGACTGGGGCTGGCCTTCATCGCCGTCACCGGGCAGGTGAACGCCCAGCAGCACCCCGCTCGAGACGGCCACCGACGGGTGGGAGGTGCTGAACTCATTCGATACCCCCCGGGTGGTTCCAGGAGGCAGGGTCGCCCGGTGCAGCGGCCAGCGCAGGCCGCTCGTGGTGACGCCGGTGGCGGGTCCGCCATAGGGGAGGAGGGTGAGCAGGTCGCCGGGTCGGCCGTTCAACTCGGCGCGGTCACGGATCACGTACACCCGGGCCGTCCCGGCCAGCCACACCAGATCCAGCCGGGCATGTTCGGGAGCGGCCAGCAAGGCGGCGTTGGCGAGGAGATGGTCGAGACGTCCTCCGTGCCCGCCAACCACCACCACCTTCGCCGGGTCGAGGGCGGCGGCCGCCTCCAGGGCGATAGCCAGGTCGGTGGCGTCCTTGTCGGCCGGGTGCCGTTGGATGCTGGCGGCCAGGGCGATGGCGTCGGCGGAAACCGAGTCGAGGTCTCCAACCAAGAGGTCGACGGCTACGCCTAGCCGCACGGCATGATCGAGGCCGGAATCGGCGGCGATGACGTAGTCCGGTGGGGGCGTTTCTGCCAGGACCGAGCGGGGCGGCGGATCCCCTCCGGCGAAGACCAAGACCAGGTCAGGCACGGGGCGCACGACGACCCATCACGGCCAAATGACAAAATCGTCTTACCCACAGTAACGCGGGTAAGGTCTCTACTTCAAGTAGAGGTCGAGCCATTCGAACACCTGGCCGTACCAGTGAAGTGATGATTGAGGGTTGAGGATCCAATGGTTCTCGCCCGGGTAGAAAACGAGGCGGGACGGGACCCGTTTGGCCTTGAGGACGCCGTACAACTCGAGTCCCTGGGTGGCCGGGACCCGGTAGTCCTTCTCGCCGTGGATGACGAGCGTCGGGGTGGAATAGCCCGAGGCGTGTGAGGAGGGGCTGTAGCGATCGACCGCCGCCCGGTCGTCGAAGATCTCGGCGCCGTAGGCCAGGGCCCGTCCGGCGGTGACGTCCGAGGCGTACATGCCTCCCAGGTTGGTGACGGCGGCATGGGCGATGGCACATGCGTAACGGTTGGTTTGTCCAGTGATGAAGGCTGTCAGGTACCCCCCGTAGGAGCCTCCGGCGATCGCCATCCTCGCTTCGTCGACCAGGCCCCGCCCGACCAGGAAGTCCGTGGCGGCTTCGATGTCCCGGTAGGGGAGGTCGCCCCAGGCTCCCTGGATCGAAGTCGTGAAAGCCTGCCCGAACGAGGTCGAGCCATGGAAGTTGACCATCGCGACCAGAAAGCCCCGGGCGGCCACGGTTTGGGCGTGCCAGCGCCACTGCCAGCCATCACCGAACATGCCGTGGGGCCCGCCATGGATCAGGTGGACCAGAGGGGGTGGGCCCGCGCGCTCGAGGGGTGGGTGGACCAGGAACATCTGAACGGCGTCCTGGTCGGCGCCTTTGATGGTGAGGTCCTCGACCTTCCCCATCATCACATCGCCGAGCAGCCGGCGAGCGAAGTCGGTTACCGGCTGCAGGCTCCCTTCGGCACCGAGTCTCACGACCTCCGGCGGCTGGCTCAAGCTGTGATGCAGCAGATAGACCGTGCCGTCGAAGCCCACGGCCGGGGCCCCCAGCGTTCCTCCGGCGGCGATCAATTGCGGCTCATCCCCGGCGAGAGCTATCCGGAACACGTGGCTGCGGCCGTGCTCTTCGGCGATGGTGAGCAGATCACCCTGGCCATCAAACTCCCATTGCTCGGCGGAGCGGTCCCATGCTTCCGTCAGGGTGCGGTGGGTTCCGGCGACCCGATCCACCACCGCCAGACGTACCCGGTCCCCATAGAAGTCGGGCACGACCTGGTATCCGTAGGCGATCGTCCGCCCATCAGGGGCGTATCGAGGCCGCACCGCATGAGCGACACCTTCCGGAGTGAGATCCGTCTCCGCTCGCGTCTTCACGTCCACTTCGAAGAGGTGGCGCTGGAAATGCCGGTGGGGAGGAGCGGAGGCGTCGGCGGAGTACGCGACGCGGAGGCCATCGGGGGAGATGTCGAAGGTGTCCACCGGGTCGTCGGTGTTGGGCCAGCTCCACCACCTCTCCGCGCCCGGGGTCAGGTCCAATAGCTCCCGTCCCTCGATGTCGAGGAGGAACAGATGGGGTATCTCGCCCGTCGTCAGCCAGGTATCCCAGTAACGAAAGACGGCGTCCTCGGTGACGTGGACGGCGAATCGAGCGTCCTGGCGGCGGGCCGCCTCGGCGACGGTCGAGGCCACGTCGAGGTGACCCTTGAGGAGATAGGCGAGGACCACCAGGTGCGTGCCAGCAGGCATCCACTTGGCCCCGAGGACCCCGAACGGGAAGTCCGTCAGGGGCGCGTAGGACTCTGGATCGGCCTCGGCCTCAAGCCGGCTCACATACAGCTGCTTGGGGCCGTCGCCGTTGTTGGCGATGAAGGCAACCCGCTCGCCGGTAGGTGCTACCGCCGGCTTGGCCGCATTGAAGCCCGGAGCCGTGAGCGGACGGGGCGAACCATCCTGCTCGATCAACCAGATCCTTCCGTTGCCCTTGTTGGCGGCGACGTCGAAAGTGGTCACGGGGACCACCACTCTCCCATCGGGAGTGACCGTCGCCGCCGCCACCCGGGGCAGCCGCCACAGGTCCTCGGGGGTGAGGGGGCGCCGCACCGTCCGACCCTAATAGGTCAGCCCTGGTTCCCGGACCCTTCGGCGAAGCTGGCGAAGCGTCCCGCTGCGAGGCGCCGGCTCTGGCCGCTCTCCACGTCGAACAGCACAATCTCGCCGCTTCCCTGCCTGTCCACCGCCAGCACGAACGAACCTGCGTCCGCAGCCCACAGATTGAGCACCCGGCTGTATTGGTCCCAGAACGGTAAGTACTGGGCAATGGTCTGGGCCGTTGGAATCACCGCTTCGAACTCGGTCAGCCGACCGGTCTCCCAGATCCGGGGAACCAGGGCCCGGGCCGCCCGATCGAGCGTCAGGAACAGCAGGCGGGCCCCGGTCGGCGACCACTCGAATGCCACCACTGGGCCCTCTGTCACCGTCTGGTGCCCGGAGCCGTCGATCCCGACCACCTGGAGAGAACCCAGTACTTCGTTGTTCGAGTTATCGGTGTAGGCGACCAGGTCCTCGTCGGCGGAACTCGAGAAGAACGTGACGCCATCGGCCGGACCAACCGTACGGACCGCCCCGTCCGCCCCCACGACGGCCACTCCCCGCTGGTCGCCGGCTGTCGCGATCAGAATGCGTCCGTCGGAGAGATACTCCGGGGCTTGAAAGAGTCCTGGCTCGACGGGAAGCGGCTCGCGCCGCCCCTCCAGGTCGATGAGGGCGACGTCGGTGTTGTCCGTGTGGACCGCCAACCGGGAGCCGTCCGGGGCCCAATCCAGGTAGTAGGGAGCCCCGCTGTCGACCAGCCGGGCAGTCCCGGCCGCCACATCGACGAGACCCATGGCTACGCCGGACCCATCGGGGGCATTGCCGAGATAAGCCACGTGATCACCGCCCGGGTTCCAGGCGTAGAAGAAGGGCACGGTGCCTCCATCGATCCGGCGCTGATCATCGGCATCGCCCATGGCGATCGTCGCCCGGCCAGCAGTGCTGTCGACCTCGGTCCAAACCGCCAACCGCCCATCGGGAGCCCAGGTGGCCTGGGCGACCGTCCGCGCGGGGTCCGCCGCCACCAGAACCACCGATTCGCCCTCGGCGGCGAGTGCGGTCAGTGAATCATCGTTGCCCATGACCAGGATCGGAGGAAGAGGAGTTCGACTGCACGAGACCAGGAACGAGACCAACCCGAGCAGTAGCAATGGAGCCAGACTCGCCCGGAGCAGGCTTCGGGACACAGCCTGGGGGATGCTACGGGGGAATCGCGAGTACGGCGGCCCCAACAGTCGGGGACGCGGCACGTCCCCGGGGCATCCGAGGCGGCACCGCGCCAGCCATCGCGCCATGCCGGCTAATCAGTGGCCGCCTGGCGGGCTCCCGCAGAGGGCTCGGCCAGCGAGGGTTCAGTCAAGGACGACCTTGAGCGATCGGTGCGCGCTTTCCAGGGCCGCGACGACCTGCGCGGGGTCGGTCCCCGCGGCGAAGATGAACCCCAGATAGCGATCGGCCTCCGGCGCCGGGCGCAAATAGGTGCCGACCGGGGCAGTGATGTCGATGCGGGTAATGCCTGGCACAGCTCTCGCCACCTCCAGGCCCGCGATCTCGCGCAGGGTGCCGCTGCGCGGAATCGGCATCATCATCACTCCACTGGCCGTTCGGTGCCGGCGGAGGGAGGGTTGGCGCCGGCCCACCGCGTGGCGAAGGATCAACGTTTCGAGCGAGGTGTCGAGCAGTCCGAAGCGGAGGGCGCGGCTGCACACCCCGCCGATCGAACGGGCGGCCACTTCGATTACGACCGGTCCCGCTTCGACGCTGACTCTCAGTTCGGCGTGAACCGGCCCTTCGCGCAGACCGAGGGCTCGGATGGCAGCGCCAGTCACCCGCTCCACATCCGCCTGGGTCTCCGCGGGCAGCCGGGAAGGGGTCACATAGATGGTCTCTTCGAAGAAAGGCCCGGTGAGGGGCATGGGCTTGTCGAAGATGGCCAGCACCTCCAGGTCCCCTTCCCACAACATTGCCTCTACCGCCACCTCCGGGCCCTCCACGAACCGTTCGAGGAGCAGCGGCTCGTCGTCGGCCTCACCCGCCTCCCTCCTGATGGAGCGAACCCGGGCGATGCTCGTCTCCAGGTCAGCCGGCCCTTCGACTTTGATAACGCCGCGGCTGGCGGAAAGAGTGAGCGGCTTGACGACCAGTGGATACCCGAGGGCGGCCGCCACGGGTAGTGGAGGTTGCGCGGGATCGAGCAGCCGGAAGGCCGGCTGCGCCACCTCCGATCGAGAAAGGGCGGCGCGCAGGGCGGCCTTGTTTCTGGTGGTGGCGGCGGCCTCGGGGGAGTTGTGGGGCAGGCCCAGGCGGGTCGCCGCCAGGGCGGCGACGACCACCCCAGCGTCGTCCACGGGCACGATGGCATCGATAGGGGTGGTGGCCGCCAGATCGGCCAGTTGCTCGGCCGATCTCGCCGGATCGGCACAGTCGATCCGCACGAACCGGTCGACCGAACTCGATGCGGGTGCGGCCATCAGCGGCAGATCCTCCTCGCAGGCAACCGCCACTTGTACCCCCAGGCTGGCGGCGGCGTCGAGAAAATCATCGACCCGGTAGCTCGACGTTGGCAGTACCAGCAACACTCGGGCCATTGGTGGGTAACCTTACGGCGATGGCCACCATCTCGGTAAGCCCCGAAGCCCTGGACCTGATCCGCCAGCTGCGCGATCAAGAGCCGGGTGACGACGAGATCGGTCTGTTCTTAGAGGTCACCGGTCTGCGTCAGGGCCAGTTCGCCTACGAGCTGGCCTTCATACCCGTCGTCGACGCCACCGAGGATCACCTCATCGAGCGCCACGGCGATCTGGCCGTGATCATTCCCCACAAAGATGTTGCCAATCTGAGCGGATCCACCCTCAATTTGAGCGACGGCGGTCTGGCGATGGACAACCCCAACAGTCCCAGCCCGGCCATGGCGGCCCCGCGGGGCAGCCTCGAAGGGCCGCTGGCCGATCAGGTCGCCCAGTTGATCGAGGAGGTCGTGAATCCTGCTATCGCCGCCCACGGCGGACGGGCCGAATTGGTCTCGGTCGACGCCACTGTGGTCTACCTGAGGCTCGGAGGTGGGTGCCAGGGTTGTGGAATGGCCCAGGTCACCCTCAAACAGGGCATCGAGCGGATCCTGCTGGAGTCGATCCCCGAGTTGACCGACGTTGTGGATGTCACCGACCACGCCTCGGGCTCCGATCCGTATTACGAGCGGTCCAAGAAGTAGCTTTCCGGACCTGTCCCGACCTTGCGCATAGGTTCACAAGGGCGGTAAACTTCCGTCACAATCGCCTTGCACGATCAGGTGGTTAGGGGATGGCAGCGTTCCTCCTCTTGCTGTCGATCCTCAGGTGTCGCCGGCACCTCCGGGTGCCGGCGATGCTGTTATCGGGCCGCCACCGAGCGTGGACTCGAGGGGGAATTCGACCAGGGCCCAGCCCGGCGTGGATAGCCTCGATCGCTGTGGAACCGCCCGAAAGAAGCCAGCGTCTTAGCCGTGTGCGCCGGCCGTTGTTGTCACTCGCCGTGTCCGGGTTTCTGGTCATCCCGGCCGCGGCGGGCCTCGCCCAGGATGCGGGACCGGTTCGATTGAGCGCCCGGGCAGGTCTGGCGGGATTCGTTGACGCCCGCCGCCCGGTCGAACTGGCCGTGACCATCAGCGCCGATGTGCTCTTTGCGGGGACGCTCGAAGTCCGTCAG
>DATHSX010000171.1:0-2166 GCA_035463935.1 Acidimicrobiia bacterium
GAACCTCATCTCGACCGGGTTCGGTCGCGACTATCACATGAAGGGCGAGCTCGCTCTCGACGAGGAAGGCCGCATCCTGGCTCTGCGGTCGTCGGTCCTCTCCGACCAAGGAGCATTCTTCGCTGATGCCCAACCCTCGAAATTCCGGGCCGGGCTCTTTCACATCTGCACCGGCAGCTACGACTACCCGGCCGCCTACGTGAACACCAAGGGTGCCTTCACCAACAAGGCCCCCGGGGGGGTCGCCTACCGGTGCTCCTTCCGGGTGACAGAGGCGTCCTACTTGATCGAGCGCCTGGTCGACAAGGCCGCCCATGAGATCGGCATGGACCCGGCCGAGTTCCGGCTCAAGAACTTCATCAAGCCGGAGCAGTTCCCCTACCGATCGCCGACCGGGTTCATCTACGACTCGGGGGACTATCACACTGCTCTGCGCAAGGCGATGGACATGATCGACTATGAGGGCTGGCGCCAGAAGCAGAAAGAGCGAACCGACGGTAAGCGCATCGGGATCGGAATCGCCTCATTTACCGAGGTGGTAGGTGCCGGCAACTCTCGTGACTATGACATCGTTGGTATCAAGATGTTCGACTCGGCCGAACTCCGGGTGCATCCCACCGGAAAGGCGATCCTCAAGCTGGGAGTGAAGTCGCAGGGCCAGGGCCATGAGACCACCTTTGCCCAAATCGTTGCCGAAGAATTGGGTATCCCTTCCGCCGACGTCAAGGTCCAGGAGGGGGACACCGACAACACCCCCTACGGGCTGGGCACCTACGCTTCCCGATCTACTCCGGTGGGAGGAGCCGCCACCGCGATGGTGGCCCGGAAGGTCAGAGACAAGGCGAGGGAACTGGCTGCCCACCTGCTCGAAGCCGCGGCCGACGACCTCGACTGGGAGCCCGGCAAGTTCACGGTGCGGGGCACCGATCGATCGGTGACGATTCAAGAAATCGCCTTCGCGGCCTACACCAACCACCCGGAGGGGATGGAGGCCGGGCTGGAAGACGTCTGCTACTACGACCCGCCCAACCTGACCTATCCCTTTGGCTCGTACATCGTCGTGGTCGAGGTCGATCCGGCGGATGGAACCTGGAAGGTGCTGGACATGGTGGCGGTCGACGATTGCGGAGTGCGGATCAACCCAATGATCGTGGAGGGCCAGATCACCGGTGGTCTGACCGAGGGCTTTGCCAAGGCCACCAATCAATGGATCACTTTCGACGAGCATGGCAACTGCATAGGCTCCAACTTCCTCGACTACCTGGTCCCTACCGCCTGGGAGACTCCCCGCTTCCGCCTCGGTGAGACGGTTACTCCCTCGCCCCATCATCCGATCGGAGCCAAGGGAGTGGGTGAGTCGGCCACGGTCGGGTCGCCCGCTGCCTTTGTGAACGCGGTGATCGACGCCCTCTGGGACCAGGGGATAACCAACATCGATATGCCTTTGCTCCCCCACCGCGTGTGGGGAGCGATCAACCACGTGGAGGTGAAGCCGTAGACCACTTCGAGCGGGTTGCCATCCTGCGCAAGGCGGGGGTGCCGTTCGCGGTGGCCACGGTCACCTGGCGGAGGGGGCCGTCATCGGGCCGTCCCGGGGCGCGGGCGATCATCCTCGCCGACGGGACCGTCGAGGGGTGGCTCGGCGGGGCTTGTGCCCGGCCGACTGTGGTAGCCGAAGCCCTCGCCGCGCTCAGGGACCACCGCCCCCGGCTGCTGGTGCTGGGGGAGCCTGATCACCGGAGCGAAGTGGTCAGCGTCGCCATGGCTTGTTCGAGCGAAGGAGCAATGGAGGTCTTCGTGGAGCCCCACCTGCCCGCCCCCCACGTGCACATCGTGGGCTCGTCGCCGATGGTCCACACCCTGGCCCGGCTTAGTGAGGTCATGGGATGGCGGGCGACGGTTACCGACGAGCCCTCCTTCGCCGGGGTCGGACCCGACTCCTACGTGGTGGTGGCCACCCAGGGTCACTACGACGAGCCGGCGCTGGAGGGAGCCCTCACCACTCCGGCTCGTTACATCGGACTCGTGGCTTCCGCCAAACGGTCCGGCTCGGTTCTCGCCTGGCTGCGCGATCGCGGTCTGTCTGATGCCGACCTGGCCCGCATTCACTCCCCCGCCGGGCTCGACCTCGGCCACGTGGAGCACGAGGAGATGGCTGTCGCCATC
>DATHSX010000172.1:0-4953 GCA_035463935.1 Acidimicrobiia bacterium
GAATAGCCGGGTTTCGGCTTGGGAGCCCCCAGCCGGCTCCCGCTTTTCGGGCCAGCTGGGGTCGAACCGATGTTTCCGAACGCTAGAGCATGCCGTAGCGACAGCTCCATGTCGTTCAACTCGACGAAACTCACCGGGTGAAGCCAATTCGGGCGTTGCTGGTCGTGGCCGCGGCCTACGTCGCAGCTCAAATGCTGGCGGACATCGCCAGCCTGCGCATCATCACGGTGGCAGGATGGGCGGTTGATGCCGGAACCCTGGTCTACCCCTTCACCTTCACGTTGCGGGATTTGGTGCACAAGATCGCCGGCAGGGGGACAGCCCGGCTGCTGATCCTCACTGCCGCTGGGATCAACGTCGTCATGGCGGTCATCTTCTGGCTGGTAGCCCGGCTGCCGCCCGATCTGGCCACCGGGCCGCAGATCGAGTTCGGCCAGGTGCTGTCGCCGGTGTGGCGGATCGTGTTCGCCTCCATCCTGGCGGAGGTGATTGCGGAGTTCACAGACACCGAGGTCTACCAGCGGTGGGTCGGAAAGTTCGGTTGGAGGCATCAGTGGGGAAGGGTGTTGGTGTCCAATGGCGTGGCGATTCCGATCGACTCGCTGGTGTTCGTGCTGGTGGCGTTTTCCGGAGTGCTGCCGGGGTCGGTGGTCAGCGAGATCTTCTGGGCCAACGTTGTCGCCAAGGGCCTCCTCACCCTCGTGTCCATACCTTGGATCTACTGGGTTAGGCCTGCCGCGACGGGGGATTTCGCCAGGGCCGAATGACCCTGTCGCACCGGCGGCACCTGGGGTTGGATGGTTAATCTGGCTCCCGGCAGGGCTGCGGCCTTGCCGTTAGTTGTGCAAATGGAAGGAAACAAAGTGAAGCAATACACGCGCTTGCTGTCGCTGTTGGCGGCACTGGTGCTCGTGCTGGCGGCCTGCGGTGACGGCGCCGCGGAGACCACGACCACTACCGGGGCTGCAACCACCACGACCGGGGCGGGGGAGACCACTACGACCGAGGCGGAGGAAACCACCACCACCGAGGCGGGAGGCGAGGTGACGCCGGTCAAGGCCTGCTTTGTCACCGACCTGGCCGGCGTCGACGACCGCAGCTTCAATGCGGAAGGATGGCGTGGGGTCAACGACGCGGTGGCGGCCGGCTTTGTCCAGGCCGATCCGATCCTCCTGGAATCCGACGCCGACACCGACTACCAGCCCAACATCGATCAGTGCCTGGCCCAGGGCTCGACGCACATCGTCACCAATGGGTTCCAACTCGGGCCAGCAACCCAGAGCAACGCCGAAGCCAACCCCGACGTCAAGTTCACGATTGTGGACTTCGGCTACGACCCCGACGTGCCCAACATTCGCGAGCTCGTCTATCAGACCGATGAGGCGGCGTTCGCCGCCGGATACCTGGCGGCGGGGGTGACCCAGACCGGGGTGATCGGAACGTACGGCGGTCTCAACATTCCCACGGTGGCGATCTTCCTGGATGGTCTGGCTCGGGGGGTTCAGTACTACAACGAGCAGAAGGGGACCGACGTCCGGGTGGTGGGATGGGACATCGAGGCCCAGGACGGAACCTTCACCGGGACCTTCGATCCAGCCGATCCCACGGTTCGCGCTACGTGTGAGAGCATCCTCGACGAGGGTGCCGACATCATGTTGCCGGTGGGGGGAGCCATCAACCTGCCTTGCGGCACCGCCATCCAGGACCGCGGGCTTGATGCTGCCTTGATCGGAGTCGACGCCGACGCCTTCTTTGCCATGCCCGAGCAGTATCAGGACCTGTGGCTGGTCACCATCGAGAAGGGCATCGCTCTCTCGGTGACGACCTCCCTCCAGGATGACGCCAGCGGCATGTGGTCGAGTGGAGGGTCGGTGTTCAGCCTCGCCAACGACGGCGTTGGCCTGTCCGAGTACCACAGCTGGGCTGATCGGGTTTCACCCGAACTCGATGCCGAGGTCCAGCAGATCCTCCAGGACATCAAGGATGGGGTGATCGACGCCAGCTTCTTCGAGGTGGGCTAGCCCACGACGGCGATCTGAAGGACCCCCGGCGCCCCGGGCCGGGGGTTTTTCTTTCTAGTGTGTGGCGCCACCACACCGGCGAGTCAGGAGAAGCGACTTGGCGCTGGAGCTACGCGGGATAACTAAGCGGTTCCCCGGAGTGCTGGCCAACGACGACGTGAGCTTGTCGGTCGGCGCCGGGGAAGTGGTCGCTCTCCTCGGGGAGAACGGTGCCGGGAAGACCACTCTCATGAACATCCTTTATGGGTTGTACCGGCCCGACAGCGGTTCGGTTTGGATCGACGGCCAGCAGATCGAGCTTTTGTCATCACGCGATGCCATCGCGGCCGGGGTGGGCATGGTCCACCAGCACTTCATGCTGGTCCCGGTGTTCACGGTTGCCGAGAACGTGATCCTGGGACTGGAGCCGGCCGGACCCCTGGGGTGGATCAAGGGGGAGGCGGCTCGGGGGGCGGTGGAACGGATCTCGGAGCGTTACAAGCTGCGAGTGGACCCCGACGCCGTGATCGAAGATCTGCCGGTCGGGGTCCAGCAAAGGGTGGAGATAATCAAGGTACTGAACCGGGAAGCGCGCTATGTCGTCTTCGACGAGCCAACCGCCGTCTTGACGCCCCAGGAGGTAGACGAGTTCTTCGAGATCGCCCGCGGCCTGAAGCGAGACGGCAAGGGGATCATCTTCATCAGCCACAAACTGAATGAGGCCCTGGGGATAGCCGACCGGATCGTCGTGATGCGCAACGGCCGTAAGGTCGCCGAGGTGCTGCCCTCCGAGGCAACTGAGGAAAAGTTGGCCGAACTGATGGTGGGACGGCCCGTCATGTTGGAAGTGGAAAAGGGGCCGGCTCAACCGGGCGACCCGATACTTGCGGTCGATGACCTCGTGGTGCTGGATGACCGCAACCACCGGGCGTGTAACGGCGTGTCTTTCAATGTCAAAGCAGGAGAGATCGTCGGCATCGCCGGGGTCCAGGGGAACGGCCAGACCGAGCTGGTCGAAGCAATCGTTGGCCTCCGCCCGATCCTCGCCGGCTCGGTGCGAGTGTCGGGGGCCGATGTCACTTCTGCGAACCCCCGCGAGGTTCACCAGCTCAACGTGTCCCACATCCCCGAGGACCGCCAGGGGAGCGGTCTGGTCCTCGGCTTTACCGTCGCCGAAAACCTGATTCTCGATTCCTACTACCGGCCGCCCTTCTCCCGCGGGTTGGTCATGGACTGGGACGCCACTCACGAGACCGCTATACGCCTCGTCAAGGAGTACGACGTCAGGACTCCTGGAGTCGACGTGTTGGTTTCAACGCTGTCTGGAGGGAACCAGCAGAAAGTCATCGTTGCCCGCGAATTCGACCGGGAAGTTGAGCTGGTCATTGCAGCCCAACCGACGCGTGGCATCGACGTGGGCTCGATCGAGTACATCCACTCGCGGATCGTGCAACAGAGAGACGCTGGGGCGGCGGTGCTCGTGGTGTCGTCCGAACTGGAAGAGGTCATGGGCCTGTCGGACCGCATCCTCGTGATCTTCCAGGGCCGTATCGTCGCCGGGTTCGACCCGGCCACGGTCGAGGCGCCCGAGATCGGTCTGGCCATGCTGGGCGGCTCGCGGTGATTGCTGCCCCGGCCGCGGCCGAGAAGGGGCCAACCCCCCCACCGCCGGGGTGGTGGCCACGTCTGACGGGAGTCGGCACCCGGGCGAGAAGGGCCCTGCTCTTGCCCACCCTGGCCTTCGTCTCAGCCCTCTTGATCGGCGCAATCATCATTGCGCTTACCGACCTCGACCAGCTCCGCCGCCTCGGCACCGAGCCAGGGGCGGCTCTGACCGAGATGTTGCGCGGGGTCGGCCGCTCCTACAAGGCGCTGTTCTCCGGCGCGGGCGGGTCGGTCTACGCGCTTTCCGAAACGCTGTTTGCGGCGACCCCGCTGATATTTGCCAGCCTGGGCGTGGCACTCGGCTTTCGGGCCGGACTGTTCAACATCGGAGCGCAGGGTCAACTCCTGATGGGAGCGATGGGGGCGCTCTGGGTGGGCCTCCACCTTTCCATGCCATCGTTTTTGCATATTCCCCTCGGGCTCATCGCCGGGCTGGTCGGGGGGATGATCTGGGGCAGCATTCCCGGGTTCCTGAAGGCGCGGACCGGAGCTCACGAGGTGATCGTGACCATCATGCTGAATGCCACCGCCTTCTTTTTCGTCCAGTGGGCGCTGACCACTCCGGTCTTCCAGGAGCCGGGCCGCAACAATCCGCAGTCGGCGCCATTACTTCCCACCGCCCAGTTGCACCCCCTGTTCGGGGGCACCTATCGGGTCAACATCGCCATCGTGGTGGCGGTGGCGGTTGCCTTCCTCGTGAACTGGCTGGTCTTTCGCTCGTCCATGGGTTTCCAGTTTCGCGCTCTCGGGCTCAATCAGCAGGCGGGTCGCTATGCCGGGATGAATGTGCGCCTGCTGATCACCCTGGCCATGGCTCTGGCCGGAGGCTTGGCCGGCATCGGTGGAGCCAGCCAGGTCATGGGTTTGGCCCCGTACCAGGCCACGCCCTCCTTGGCGGGGTCGATTGGCTTCGACGCCATCACGGTGGCACTGCTGGGAAGATCTCATCCGGTGGGGGTGCTCTGGGCTGCACTGCTGTTCGGAGCGCTCAAGGCCGGCGGCCGGGCGATGCAGGGGGCGGCCCAGATCCCCCTTGATCTGGTGGTGGTACTGCAGGCTCTGATCGTGGTATTCGTGGCGGCACCCGAACTGGTCCGGACTATCTATCGGATCAAGGGCGGCTCCAAGCCTGTTGTGCAGGTGGCCGGAGGTGGGGAGTGACGGTTGCAGCTCCGGTGCCCGTGGCCAAGGCGCGGGCCACCACCGAAGACAGAAGATCCATCATCGTGGGCCTCGTCCTTTTGGCCCTCGGGGTTGTGGTCTTCTGGGCTTTCGGGCTTGGCACCAG
>DATHSX010000173.1:0-5152 GCA_035463935.1 Acidimicrobiia bacterium
TATCGCGCCACCGTCGCTGAGATCGGGACGGACACGGTGACATTGACCCAGGGCGATCCCGCCGACGGCGAGTTGTTCAACCCCGGTCATTACGGACTCAATTGGGAGAACGGCTATGGCACGGTCGATGAGATCATCAACCGCACGGAGAGCCAGGTCACCCGTCGCTTCACTCCGCTGGGCGGTGAGTCACTCTCCGCCGGCACTGCGGTCGACGTCGACTTTTGGGTCTATCCCGAGGACTTCCGCCAGGCGGTGGATCTCGACTTCGAGGACGTCGAATATCCGTCTCCGCTCGGCCCGATGGACGCCGTGTTTGTGTCGGGTTCCTCCGACACCTGGGTGGTCGCAGTGCACGGTCGCAACGCCTCCCCCCGGGAAACTCTGCGGATCGCGCAGCCGCTGTCGGCGGCCGGGTATCCGATTCTGGCGATCACTCACCGTAACGATCGCGACCAACCCGCGGATCCGAGTGGTTTTCTCCAGTTCGGCGCCACGGAGTGGGAAGATGTCGAGGGCGCCGTTGAGTACGCCGTCGCCCAGGGGGCCAACCGAATCGTGCTGGTGGGCCTGAGCTCGGGAGCGGCGGCCGCCTTCAGCTTCGTGGAGAAGTCCGGACTGGCCGATCGGGTGAGTGGGATCGTGTTCGACTCGCCCAACATCGACATCGGGGCAACGGTCACGTATGGCGCCAGCCAGCGCAAACTGCCGCTGATCGGTCTCCCCGTTCCCTCCTCGCTCGCCTGGGCCGCCAAGACCATCTCGTCGGTCCGCTTCGGCGTTGACTGGGGTGACCTTGATTACATCTCCCGGGCCGATCGACTGAACGCCCCGGTACTGGTCATTCACGGAACCGGGGATGCCTCGGTACCGATCGCGACCAGCCGGCGACTGGCGGAGAGCCGGCCCGACCTGGTGACCCTGGTCGAGTTCGAGGGAGCCGCCCATGTCCAGTCCTGGAACGTGGATCCGGGCCGCTACGAGGAAACGGTCCTCACCTTCATCAACGGGCTTTGATCAACCACCCATTCGCTCGACCCGCAGCCCAGCATTACCGGGGCCATGCGGCCAGCCGGTGTTGTCAGCCCTTCACCGCACCCAGTGTGAAGCCTTTGATGAAGCGGTCCAGGAACAAGTTGAACAGCAGGGCGATGGGTATGGCCACCAGCACCGCCGCCGCCTCCAGCGACTGCCAGAAGAACACGTCGCCCCGGACCAGTTCGGTGGGCACCCCCACACTGATGGTCTTGGCGGCCGTGCGGGACACAAAGGAGAGGGCGTATATGAATTCGTGGGCCGAGAGCGTGAACGAGAAGACCACCACGGCCACGATCCCGGGGAAGACCAGCGGCATGACCGCCCGCACCACCGCTCCGACCCGGCTGTAGCCATCCACCATGGCCTGCTCCTCGATGTCGCGGGGAATGCCCTTGAAGAACCCCATCAACAACCAGACCGAGATGGGGATGGTGATGGTGGGATAGACCAGCACCAATGACCACAGCGATTCCTGCAACCCCAGCGTCACCACCACTCGCGACATCGGAATGAACAGCAGGGTGGGAGGTACGAGGTAGACCAGGAAGATGGCGATACCCATCCGCTCCCCCCAGCGGCCGGCCAACCTGGCCAGGCTGTAGGCGGCCGGCAGACTGAACACCAGGGTGATCGTCACCACCGCCAGTCCCACCAGCACGGTGTTGCGTACGAAGACGAAGAACTGGGTTTCGAAGAAGAGCAACCGGAGATGTTCGAGGGTCGGCGGAAGGGTGAACCAGAACGGGGTGTTGGCCTTGGTGTAGAGGTCGGGATCCTGTTTGAACATCGTTATGGTGCTCCACAGGAAGGGAAAGGCCGCCATGAAGGCGGCGCCGATCGCCACCGTGTATAGACCCACCCGGCCGCCGACCCGCCGCCGGCGTGC
Source organism: Acidimicrobiia bacterium (assembly GCA_035463935.1). Classification (GTDB taxonomy): domain Bacteria; phylum Actinomycetota; class Acidimicrobiia; order Spongiisociales; family ZC4RG35; genus DATEEG01. Next base: position 1,925 of record DATHSX010000173.1, read on the forward strand.
CCGCCGCCTGACCTCGGTGATGTCGACGTGGTCGGCCATCAGCTGACCTCGCGCCGGCTGGCCATACGGAGGATCAGGGCGGCGATCGCCACCAGTACCGGCAAGAGAAACAGGGCAGTTCCCGCCCCCTGTGCCAGGTCGCCCCCTTCGATCCCGCGGAAAAAGGCCCAGCTAGCCAGCACCTGGGTTGCGTTCGTCGGCCCCCCCCGGGTGAGAACGTAGACCACGGTCATGTCGGTAACCGTCAGGATGACCCCGAAGAGGACCGCAACCGCGATGATGGGAGCCATGAGCGGTATGTCGATCTCGAAGATCTTGCGCCAGAAGCGGGCCCCGTCCACCGCGGCCGCGTCCTCGATGTCGCTCGGCAGCGCCACCAAACCGGCCAGGACGATCACCGCCGCCAGGGGCACCACCCGCCACGTGTGAACGGCGATAACCGATCCCATCGCTAGCACGGGCTTGCCAAGGTAGATCATGTTGGACTCGATCAGACCCAACTCCCGGAGCACCCAGTCGATTGGGCTGAAGATGGAGTCCAGGGTCCACAACCAGGTGATGGCGGCCAGGGACACCGGGGTCGTCCACGGCAGCAGGATCAGAAACCTGACCACCCACTTACCCTTGAAGTTCCTGGCCAGGGCCATCGCCAGCGCGGTGGCGAGCACGACCACCAGTAGGTTGGCGATGATCGTGAACACGAAGGTGTTGCGTAGCGACTGCCAGAACACCGGGTCGGCCACCACCTGACGGAGCGACGTGAGACCGACGAAGTCGAGGCTGGGATCGCCGACGGTGACGTCGCTGAAGGCCAGGAGGATGGCCAGCACGAACGGAATGCCGACCAGGGCGATGATGTAGACGACTGCCGGCGCCAGACCGGCTACTGCCAGGAAGCGGTCGTTGTCGCTCGCCCGCCTTCGCCTGGTGACCCCGACGGCGGACGGGGCTTCGATCATGGACCCGGGGTTCGCTTTCCGGTCGTCTTGTCGAAGAAGCGCAGCAGCGCAGGCGGCACGCCGAAATTGTGCTGACCCGCTTTTACATCGACGTCCAGGGAAACCGGGATCCGGGAGATGACCTTGGTGGGTTCCTCGATCCCGTTCACGACCCCATAGAGGAACCGGTCCGAACCGAGGTATTCCACCCGGTGCACATCGAAGCTGAACACCTCATCGCCGGCATTGGCCGGGTGGAACGTCTCTGGCCGGAAACCCACCAGGTGGTCCCCGCGGTCGACCAGGTTCATGGGAGGCGACCCGATGAAGGTCGCTACGAACGTGTCGGCGGGATCGTCATAGACCTCGCGGGGGTCGCCCAGCTGGCGGATCACCCCATGGTCCATCACCGCGATCCGATCACCCATCCCCATCGCCTCCACCTGGTCGTGAGTGACGTAGATGGTGGTGATTCCCACTCTGCGCTGGAAGTCGAGCAGCTCGTCACGAGCCAGCGTTCGCAGCTTGGCATCGAGGTTGGAGAGCGGCTCGTCCAACAGGAAGACATCGGGTTCGCGTACTAGCGCCCGGGCCAGGGCGACCCGCTGCCGCTCTCCTCCCGAGAGATGGCGAGGCCGGCGTTCGAGGTGACGGGTGATATCCAAGAGCTCGGCCGCCCACCTGACCTTCTCGGCTTGAGTAGCCACGTCAACCCGCGCCGCTCGCAACGGGAAGGCGATATTGCGGGCCACCGTCATGTGGGGATAGAGGGCGTAGCTTTGAAAGACCATGGCGATCTTGCGGGCCCGGGGGGGAAGGTCGTTCATCAGCTCCCCCCCGATGTACACCTCGCCCGACGTGGGCTCCTCCAGCCCTGCGATCATCCGCAGGAGCGTGGTCTTGCCGCACCCCGACGGTCCCAACAGCACCAGGAATTCGCCCTCGTGGCTGGTCAGGTCGACGCCGTCGACGGCGGTATGGTCGTTGAAGCGCTTGGTTAGCCCCCGGGTCTCGACAACCGCCATCTCGGGCTACTCGCCGCCCCCCACCAGGCCCCGCTCTCTCCACTCGGCGAAAATGGCCTCGATCTTGGCCTCGGCATCCTCCACCGCCTGCTCGGCGCTCTTCTGGCCCTGGGCGGCCTCGGCCAGCATCACCGGGATCACCGATTCGGCGAAGACCTGACCCTCGGCCGGGTTGGCCGGCCCTGGATAGCCGATGTTGGTCGACCAGTCGATGGAGTCTTTGAGGACCGCCAGCTTGTCCGCCGGATTGGAGCCGAAGGGATCGTCGTCGAGCCAGCTGTTGATATTGGGTACGCGCTCTCCCCAGGCCGGGAAGTCGTAGAGCTGGGAGTGCCAGGCCGCCGACTCCAGATTGAGGGCATAGTGGAGCAGGAACTCCTTGGCCGCATCCACGTTCTCGGCATGATTGGGGACGATCCAGTTGTACATGACATGCTGGGCGGCGCGAGCGGCCACCGGCCCGGCCAGGGCGGGGGTGAAGAAGGTGTCATCGGCCACCTCCGGGTTGGCCTCCTGGGCTGTCCGGTACCCCGAGATCGAGTTGAGGATGTACGACAGCTCCCCGGAGATGAGTCCCTGGTTGTTGGAGGCGGCGTTCCAGGCGAACACCTCGTCGGTCATGGCCTCCTGGAAGAGCTGGGTCATGTAGTTGACCGCCTCGACCGTCTCGGCCGAGTTGATCACCACGTTCTCGTTGGCATCCTGGATCGAGGCGCCAAAGGACCAGAGGAGGGCCCGGCCGGCCATGTTGGAGTCGATCTCCTGAGACATGCCAATCCCCATCTGCACGCCCTGCTCGGCGAAGATCTTCGACCCACCTTGCAGCAGGTCGTCCCAGGTGGCCGGGCCAGTGGGGAAGCCGGCGGTCTCCCACAGGCTCTTGCGGTAGTCGCCGGGGTCGGGCACCCAGGCGGGACTGAAGGCGTAGAACTTGTTGGTATTGGGGTTGAAGCTCGATACCCGGCACAGCTCGAGCTGCTGGCCCCAGCGGCTGACCGCCTCGGCGGTCACGTCGGCCATGTCCACCACGCTCGGCTCGAACTGGGGGAGGGCGGCGATGTACTGCAACAAATCGTGGCCTTCGCCGGCCGCGATCTCGGAGGCGATGCGGGGGGGCACGTCGGCGACGGCGATGTGGTCGATCGTCACGTTGACCCCCACCTGCCGGCCCCATTCCTGGGCGAAGGGGTCAAACCAGGTGTCGTGCGACGGCACGAAATGGCTCCACAAGAGAATCCGCAGATCGCCGCTGACCTGGCTGATGG
>DATHSX010000174.1:0-2753 GCA_035463935.1 Acidimicrobiia bacterium
TCGGCCACCGCCTGTCCCATTTCTGATGTCGAGGATGTGCCGTTCAGGTCTGGGGTCAAGACCTTTCCATCCTCGAGCACGCTTTCGACGGCCTTGACTACGGCGACAGCTTCCCTTCTTTGCCCGAGATGATCGAGTAGCAGGGAGGCGCTCCAGATTGCCCCTACGGGGTTGGCTACGCCGCGTCCAGCGATGCCGGGCGCAGAGCCGTGGACGGGTTCGAACATGGAGGGGAAGTCTCGATCAGGGTTGAGGTTTGCGCTCGCGGCAAGACCGAGCCCTCCTTGCAGGGCTGCACCCAACTCGGTGAGGATATCGGCGAAGAGGTTGGAGGCAACCACGACATCGAACCGCTGCGGCTCAGTGATCAGGTACATGGCAGCGGCATCAACCAGGACCGAGTCAGACTTGATCTCGGGGTATTGCAGCGCCACCTCGGCGAAGACCTCATCCCACAACACGGCGCTGTAGTTGAGTGCGTTCGCCTTGCTCACGCTCGTTACCGAAGAGCGGCCAACAGCCCGGGCGTGCTCGAACGCCCACCTGACTATTCGTTCGACGCCTCGGCGTGAGAACACGGCCGTCTGCAACGCCACCTCCCGCTCGGTGCCAGGGAAGAGACGGTCGCCGACTCCTGCGTACTCCCCCTCGCTGTTCTCGCGGACGAAGATGATGTCCAAGGCGGCGGTGCGAGCGAGCGGTGAAGCTACCCCGCTCAGGAGCCGCACCGGTCGCAGGTTCACGTACTGGTCGAAACCGAATCGGATTCGAAGGAGCATTTCCCGCAACGTCACGTGGTCGGGGACTGCAGGGGAGCCCACCGCTCCCAGGTAGATGGCGTCGAAGTCCTGAAGTTGGTCAAGAGCGTCGGCCGGCATCATTTCGCCGTGGCTGAGGTACCAGTCCGTTCCCCAGGGAAACTCCACGACATCCATGGCCGGTCCGCCCGCCTGCTCCACCGCCCGCAACACGCGCAGACCCTCGGCGATCACCTCCGGACCGATGCCGTCCCCACCCAGCACTGCAATCTTCATCGTCCGATCACCTCCGCTCATCCAACCCGTCTCGCCAACGCCCGCAGTATCTCAAACACCGCTAGGGAATCGACTTCTGTAGCCCCTCCTCGGGCATGCGTTTCTGCGTATAGTCGAAGTTGAACCGATTTGGCGCGACACCTAGAAAGACCACCGAGGAGTGCCAAAGAACGGGAGGTTGAGACATGAAACGGATGAGGCAGCCGGGTCTGGTACGCGTTGCAAGCGCCCTATTGCTGGTGGTGGCTTGCGGAGGGGGAGAACCGGCCGGTCAAGAGCTTCCATCGGCGCCCACCACGGGCGCAGAGACCACCATCACCGCCGCCCCCGGGACCACCGAAACCACCACCGAGGGTACCGAGCTGCCGGCGGAGATCGTGATCGGATTACCGGCTTCGCTCACCGGTCAATACGAGGCGCTGGGCAAGCAGGGTCTCGACGGGCTCAACATGTTCGCCGACTGGGTGAACGACGAGCGCGGGGGCATCGATGTGGGCGGCACCAAAATTCCGGTACGAATCGTCTTCGGTGACGACCGCAGCGATAAAGACACCGCCCTCCGGTTGTTCGAGAGGCTGGTGCAGGAGGAAGGCGCCCAGTTTATGTTCGCCTCCTATTCCTCCGGATTGACCTTGGCTCAGGCGCCACTTGCCGATCAGCTAGACGTGGTGACGATGGCCTGGGGAGCAAGCTCCGACAACATTTGGCAACAGGGTTTTACCCGAATGGTGGGGGTGTACACCCCGGCCAGTCAGTACGACCACGGCCTGCTCGAGTTCCTCACCCAGGCCGATCCGGCTGCTCAAACCGTCTCGATTGCCTACAAGGAGGATCCCTTCACCGTTTCGGAAGGGGAGGGGGCCAAGGCCAAGGCCGAGGAACTGGGCATGGAAGTGGTCTTCTTCGACAAGTACCCGGTGGAGGCGACCGACCTGTCCACGATCCTCACCCAGGCTTGGGCGGCCAACCCCGACGTGATAATGGTGATGGCCCACTTCCAAGATGGAGCCCTCGCCGCCCGCCAGATGCAGGAGCTGGGGATCGACCCGATGGCCTCATCGTTCGGCTCTGGAGCGGCCACCACGGGCTGGTGGGAAGAGTTGGGTGAGGCGGCTCAAGCCACCTTTGGCCCGGCACAATGGGAGCCGTCCCAGGCGGTGGATCCCGCCGCTTTCGAGGAGGACAACTGGGTTGGACCCCAGATAGGCCCCACCGAGTTCACCGAGCAGTACGCCGCGGAGTTCGGCTACGAACCGGACTATCGGGGCGGATTGGCCTTCCATGCCGGGCTGGCTCTGATGGCCGCCATCGAGGCGGCAGGATCACTCGACACCCAGGCGGTGATCGACGCCTTCAAGTCACTCGACATCCAAACGATGGGCGGCGGGTTCCGCGTCGATCCGGAGACGCTGATCCAGGTCGGTCATGGAATGGTCACCATCCAGTGGCAGGACGGTGAGAAGGTGATAGTTGCTCCGGCAGCGAACGCCAACGCCGAAGCGATCTATCCGGCCAACGGGTAGCTACCAAAGCCGAGAGGAGGCCTAGCGAGGATCAACCATGGAGATCCAGATCCTCCTAAATGGCCTCCTCATCGGCGGCGTGTATGGGATCGCGGCTCTCGGCCTGGGGCTGGTGTGGGGAGTCATTTCGGTGGTCAACGTCGCCCACGGTGTCCTACTGATATTCCTGGACTACATGACCTGGGTGATGGCGGTG
>DATHSX010000175.1:0-14649 GCA_035463935.1 Acidimicrobiia bacterium
AAGGGCTTCTTCGACACCATCCCGTTCGATCTGGACGAGTCGGCCCGGATCGACGGGGCCAGCCACTGGCAGATCTTCTTTAGGATCATCGGCCCCCTCGTCCTTCCCATCCTGGCGGTGGTGTTCCTGCTCTCGTTCATCTTCCTCATCAACGATTTCGTTCTCGCTTCGGCGGTGCTGGGCCAGGGTGATCCCGACAAGTTCACGCTGGCGGTGGGCCTGTACCGCTACTTGAGCGATCAGTTCAACCTGCGGTGGGGGCCGTTCGCGGCCGGGGCCATGATCGCCGGCATCCCCGTCATCCTGTTGTTCCAGTTTCTCCAGCGGTACATCGTCTCCGGCCTCACCCAGGGTGCCGTCAAAGGCTGATCGCCATCTCAGGTTCGACCACGACCTCGGGGTCTACGGCCTCCCCGGGGATGTGTCTCCGTGGGACATCCGGTTTGATCCTGCCGACCGGGCGTTTCTCGATCGCGAGGTCGACGGCCGCTACCGGCTCCGGGTCTGGGCCGAACCCGGACTGACCGCGGGCCTGGTAGTGGTCCGCCGCGGGGGGGAGCATCTCGGGTTTCGGATGGCCCAGGTAGCCGCCACATCGCGGTTTGTCTTCTGGGAGTTGGTGGGGTGGCTGTTGCCGGGCGACGAGATCAGCCTGGCGTATCGCAACCCCGGCGGCGAGGGGGTCTATCTGGTTCCCAACGGGATCTGCAGCGCCGTCGAGCGGCTCGACCGGTGGACCCTTCGTGATCTGGCTCCGCTGGCCGTGCCACGTTGGGTGCAGGGGGCGGTCATCTACCAGATCTTCCCCGACCGCTTCGCCAATGGCGACCCCGATAACGACCCCGCGGGTTCGGTGCCCTGGGGTTCACCCCCGGACCCCCACCGTTTTCAGGGTGGTGACCTCGCCGGGGTCACCGCTCATCTCGACCACCTCTCCGGGCTGGGAGTTGACCTCATCTATCTCAACCCCATCTTCGCCTCGCCCTCCACCCACCGTTATGACGCGGTCGACTATCACCAGGTGGACCCGGCGCTGGGGGGCAACGCCGGCCTGAGTGATTTGCTGGCCGCGGCCCACGCTCGCGGGATCCGGGTGGTTCTGGACGCTTCGCTCAACCACTGCCACCCCGGCTTTTTCGCCTTCCAGGATCTCATTCGCAACGGGCGCCGCTCAGGATATCGGGACTGGTTCATCGTCCGTGATTGGCCGGTCCGGATCAAGGCCCGCCGCCCGATCAAGAGCTGGCAACGGGAATGGCTGCCGGTGTGGACTGCCCAGAGCGGCCTCGAGATCGACTACGTCGACGATCCCGGACCAGCGGTGGAGCCGACCTACGAGTGCTGGTACGGGGTGGCCTCGATGCCCCGGATCAACCTCGGCAATCCCGAAGCCCGCCGTTACATGCTGGAGGTTGCTGCCGATTGGATCCGGGATGGTGGGATCGACGGCTGGCGGATGGATGTGGCTCGTTACGTCGACCCCGACTTCTGGGTCGAGTTCCGCCGGGTCGTCAAGGAGGCGAATCCGGAGGCGTATCTCCTCGGCGAGTTCATGGGCGACGCCGGAACCTGGCTGCAGGGAGACCGCTTCGACGCCACCATGAACTACACCTTCCGCGACATCTGTCGGAAGTTTCTCGCCCGAGCCGAGATCGATGCGGCCGCCACCATCGACGCCCTGGCCCGCATGTGGGCCCAGTACGCCTGGCCCGTCACCCTGGCCAACCAGAACCTGATCGGCAGCCACGACACGGCCCGCTTCCTGACGGTGGCCGGGAATCAAGCCTGGCGGCTGCGGCTGGCGACGGTTCTGCAGCTGACCTTTCCGGGGGCTCCCGGCTTGTACTACGGGGATGAGGTGGGGATGGACGGGGAGAGTGATCCCGGCTCTCGTGGGGCATTTCCCTGGGAAGCGGATCCTGCCCAACCTCCTCTTTACCGCGACATCGCCTCCCTGACCGCATTGCGACGCCGCGAGCCCGCTCTGCTCGAAGGAGAATGGCGGCCGCTCCCGTCGACCGGCGACCTGCTGGCCTTCGAGCGCCGCTGGGAAGGCGCTCGGGTGGCGGTGGCCATCAACCGGGGCCGGCGCCGGAGCATCGACCTGGCCGGGCCAGGCAGGCTCATCTGGGGGCAAGGCGACCTTGACGCTAGGACTTTGACGGTTCCTGCCCATGGGGCAGCAATCGTCAAGCTGGCGGGCCGCCGCTGAGAAGAAGTTGCCGCGCCAGGTCTAGAAGGGCAGTCCCACGGCCCTGGTCAGAAAACCGAGGTAGGGCGCTGCCGCTTTGTTCATGGCGGTGTATTCGGCCAGCAGCCGGGCCGAGAGCACCAGGGCATCGTCCAGCCGGGTCCCGGCAATGAAGTCCCTTCGTTTCAGATCCTGGATCAGCGGATGGTCGGGAGGAAAACCCTGCGGGGGACGGGAGAGGGATTCACCGTCGGGCTCGAAGCGGGACACGAACGGCTTGGCGTAAGCCGCCTTCTTCCAGCCGGCGGGGTCGGCGGCGATGGCCTCCCGGATGGTCCGGGCCAGGGCGGTCTCCGGGCGCCAGAGGCCCACCCCGGCGTAGGAGGCGGCGGGCTCGATGTGCAGGTACAGACCTGGTGCGTGAACCCCCGGGCCGGCCTCGTGGGAAAAGCGCATCGCCACATGGGTCTTGTAGGGGGTCTTGTCCTTGGAGAAGCGGGTGTCGCGATAGATCCGAAAGAGCGAACCACCCTGGGCGCGCGGGTCGGCCACGAGATGCTCGGAGATCGCGGCCAGCCGGGGTGCAAAGTCGGCGATGAACTGCAAGGCGGGCTCTTGGACATCGGCCAGATACCTGGCCTTGTTGGCGCCGAACCAGTCGCGATCGTTGTGGGCGGCGAGTTCGGATAGGAACTCGAAGGTGGCGGGGGTGAAGTATCGGGCCATGCCTTCTTATACGTTCGGCGACCGCATGTGTCGAGAGGGTCGACTGGTCATCTGTCATCCCGCTATCCGTCATCTGGCCATCCCTCAGCTGGCCATCCGTCATCTGGTCATCCGTCGTCCGGTCATCCGTCGTCTGGCAATCTCGAGTCCGCGCCGGGCCCGTGTAGAGCGTTCGTGGCGCGCCAATCCGGATCCGGGGCCCCGGAGACCGGCTATTCCCGCAGTAGGGCGCGCAGTGTCTCGATCGTGTCGGCCTCGTCGGGGCCTTTGTCGAATCGGTAGCGCTTGACGCGGGCAAACCTGAGGGCGATGCCGCCCGGATAGCGCGGACTGGCCTGCACCCCATCGATCGCCACCTCCACCACCTGCTCGGGACGCAGGTACATGGTGGAGCGGTCCTGGCGAATCTCGAGTTGGGGGAAGCGCTCGGTCTGCCAGCGGAGGATCTCGTCGGTCATCCCCTTGAAGGTCTTTCCGACCATGACAAACTCGCCGGTCGCCGGATCGCGGGCTCCCAGATGGATGTTGGAGAGATAGCCGGAGCGCCGTCCGTGGCCCCATTCCACCCCCAGCACCACCAGGTCGTAGGTGTGGACGGGTTTGACCTTGCGCCACGACTTTCCTCGCCTTCCCGCCTCATACGGCGACTCGAGGGTCTTCACCATTACGCCCTCATGGCCGGCACCGAGTGCCTCCGCGGAGAAGCGGGCGGCCACCGTTACCTCGGAGGTAGCGATGCGCGCCACCCTGTGTTCACCGGGGGTGACCCGGTCCAGCCACTGCAAACGGGCGGCGAGGGGCAGATCGATCAGGTCCTCACCGTTCAGGTGCAGGACGTCGAAGAAGAAGGGGTAAAGCGGCACTTCGGCGAATGCTCGCTCCTCGGTACCAAACCGACTCATCGTCTCCTGAAAGGGTTGGGGGGTGCCGTCGGCGCGCAGCGCCATCGCCTCACCATCGAGGATGACGGTTTCGACCGGCAAGTGCCGGGCCACCGCCTCCACCTCAGGCATCCGGAGTGTGATGTCGTTCTGATTCCGGGTGAAGACGCGAACCTGGTCCCCATGACGATGGACCTGGATTCGGGCGCCATCCAATTTCCACTCCACCGATACCGCGCCGGTGACGGCCTCCTCGATCGACCGGGCGGGGGAGGCCAGCATCGGTTGAAGGGGCGACAACACCTCAAGCCCGACCCGGCTCAGGCCTTCGATGCCTCCGGAGGCTGCGATCTGGCCGACGGCTCCCAGGTCCGCCCGGAGCATCAGGGCGCGCCTGACCAGGTTGGCCGGCACCGCGAAGGCCTCGGCCACGGCGTCGACCATGAGACCGCTCAGCGCGCCCTGGCGAACCTCTCCCGTGAGAATGCGTCGACAGAACTCCTGCTCTGCGGCCGTGGCCCGGGCAAAGAGGTCCCCCAGCAATCGGGCGCGACGTTCCTGAGAGCCAGACCCGGTGGTTGCCGGAATCTCGTCGAAGACGCGGTCCACCTCGGCCAGGCTGAGCTGAGGCTCGGGGGCCGGGCCGGCCGAGACCGAGAAGGCCGCGGCGTAGCCGACGCCGATCCTTCCCTGCCGTATCTCCCCTGACAAGAGGCCGATGGCGATGGGTATTTCCTCGAACTGGAGCGCTTGCAGGAAGCGGGCGAGCGCGGCGGTCTTGGCCTTGCGGGATCGGGTGGCGGCCACCTCGGCGGAGGTGGCTACGAGGACGCTCAACTGCATCAGGCTCCGCACCCGCCGCTGAGCACCACCTGCGGCCCCAGATCGTCGTCGACGTACTCATAAGCGGCCGTGCCCGCCCCTTCGTAATAGTGGCCGTCGACCACGATCTCCATCTTGCCGTCCCCGTTGAGGTCCACCACGGCCGGGATGGTATGGGACACCACATAGATGTTGTCGGCCACTCCCAATGAGGATTCGAGAGTGGCGGTCCGCCACTCTCCATCGATCTGCTTTCGAAGCAGCGCGACGCTGTAGTCCCCGACGCCGCCCAAGAGGTCATCCGGTACCCGCTTGGCGACCAGGACGATCTCGGTGCCGCCGTCTCCTTCGAGATCGACGGTGATGAACTGGGTGATGGTTGGAGCGGGGTCATCGATCCCGAGCAAGCCGACCACATCGATCACGGCTGCCTGGTGCTGGGCGGGAACCTCACCACCGACCGAGAGCTGCTGGGGGCGGAGCTCCCAGTCCGCCAGAACCGCGATTGCACCCGGCTGGCGATGATCTCCCGGCAGCGGCGGGGAAAAGGCAATTATCGGGGTGGCACTGGGTTCGCACAGAGTGGCGGCCCCTCCCACCGCGGTCGTGATCGGCTGGTCGAGGGAGACGACCCGGTACTGCTCCCCTCCGCCCACCGGCACGTCGAACACCGTGCGCGGAGTGATCCACTCGTCCCCATCCCACCAGCCGATGACGCCAAACCGGCTGGCCGCCACCGCGCTTGTCGCCGGGCCGGTGGTGGTAGCGGGGCCGGCGGTTGACGTAGTGGTGCCAATCGGACCGGTGGAACAGGAGGTCAGGATGACCACCGCAATCGCCAGGCGCCTCACCGAAAGGAGAGTAGGTCGAGCCCCAGACCTCGAAACAGCCTCGCCAGGGTGTGAAGCGGGAGCCCGCTGACCCCGGAAGGACTGCCCTGCACCGCCTCGACGAAGACGGCCCCGATCCCGGTGAGGGCGTAGGCCCCGGCCTTGTCCATGGGCTCACCCGTGGCCACATAATCGGCGATCTCCTCGGCGGTGAGGGGCAGGAAGCGGACCAGGGTGGATTCGACCGCGGACACGATTTGCGCTTGCTCGTCGAGGATGCCGACGGCGACGGCGGTGAGGACCTCATGAACCGCCCCACTGAGACGACGCAGCATCGATTCAGCCTCATCGGGGTGGGCGGGCTTGCCGAGGATGGTCCCTTCGATCACGACGGTGGTGTCCGCTCCCACCACGACCAGATCCGGACCGAGTGCCGCCGCGACCTTGGCCTTAGCCACCCTCTCCACGTAGTCGTAAGGCTCTTCGTCGGGATGACGGATCTCATCGACTTCGGGGTTCGTCACGTCGAAGGCGAGCCCCAACGAGGCGAGCAATTGATGGCGCCGTGGCGAACTGGAGGCAAGGACCAAGCGCATCGAGCTCATTCTGGGGCGAAGTTGCGCCCGAGGGCAGCCGGGGCCTCGGGCAGGATCCATCGGACCGCCCGCGATGACCGCCCCATCAATCGTCGGAGGGCGGGGGCATTGACCAGCACGAGGGCGAAGATCATCAGCGGAAAGGGTAGGGAGGGGAGGATCTGGGCCAACCCCGGCACCCGGTCCTGGAGCCGCAGCGCCACCACCTGCAGTGCCCCAAACAAATAGCACCCGAGCGCCACCCTTATCGGCTGCCAGCCACCGAAGATGACGATCGCCAGCGCGATCCAGCCGAAACCCGCCGTGTGCCCGTCGGACCAGCCCAGCTTTTGGTCGAGCGAAAAAGCAGCTCCTGCCACCCCCACCAGGGCCCCACCGAGAGCCGCGGCCCCGTAGCGATAGCGATTGACGTTGATCCCCCGGGCATGGGCAGCTTCCGGTCGTTCACCGACCGCCCGCAACTCCAGGCCAAAACGGTGGCGGGCGAGAATCCAGGCGGCGGCGATAACCAGAGCCAGGGAGCCGTAAACAGAGAGGTTCTGGCCGAAGAGGGCTTTGCCGATCCCCGGGATCTCGGACAAACCCGGAATCGGGCGGGGAGTGACCGCGGGTCCGGGCCGATGGGCAAAACCCTCGCCGAGATACGACGAGAGCGCCGCGCCGAGCAGGGTGAGAACGAATCCCACTGCAACCTGATTGAGCCGCAAACTGATCCCCGACCAGGCGACAACCAGCGCAACCAGCGCCGAAACCAGCGCCGCCGCCACGAAGCCAAGGCCGACGCTGCCGGTGGTATAAGCGATGGCGAATCCCGACATCGCCGATAGCAGGATGGAGCCATCGAGTGAGAGGTTGATGATGCCGGCGCGCTCGGTGATGGCCTCGCCGACCGCGGCGTAGATCAGGGGCGCAGCCGCGGCGACGATCGAGGCCAGGGTCGCCTCCATCAGCCGGCTGGCGCGATCGCCGGTGCCGACCGTTCCCGCCTCGCTCGCCAACCGCCGTACAGCACGGCGGTGAGCACCAGCAGGCCCTGGATCACCGATCCCAGTGACGAGTCGAGATTCAGCCGAAGCTGGAGCTGAGACGACCCCACCGATATGGCAGCGAAAAACAGGGCAATCAGCCCCACCACCCACACCCGGGAACCGGCCAGCAACACCACCAGCACCGCCAGGAAACCCCGGCCGCCGCCAATGGCCGGGACCAGCTTGTGCTGGATTCCGGTGACCAGGAGGGCTCCGGCCAGACCCGCCAGTCCTCCCCCAACCAGAAAGGCTCGCAGGGTGGTGGCTCCGGCCGGGACCCCGAGCAGTGCGGCACTGGCCGGGTTGGAGCCGACCGCCCGCAGCCGGAGGCCGAAGCGCGTGTTGCGCATAACCAGCCGGATCCCGAGCAACACCAGGACGGCCACGGTAAGCGCAATCGGCGCCAGCCGGGTGCCCCCGACCGTGGGAAGCCAGGTTTCCTGCCGGAAGGGTTCCGTGCCGGAGGTCGATGCCACCCCGGCCCGTTGCCAGGGCCCGATGATGAGATAGGTGGCGAAAGCCTGCGCCACGAAGCCCAGCCCGATTCCGGCAAAGATCTCGTTCACCCTCCCCTTCACCTTGAGCAGACCGGCGATCAGCCCCCACGAGGCTCCGCCCACGACTCCGGCGAGCACGGTCAGGGTGATGACGAGGGGACGATCGCCAGGGAGGCTCCGGGCTACCGCCGACGCGGCGATGGCGCCGGTAACCATCTGCCCTTCGACTCCGATGTTCCAGAGGCCGGCGGCGAACGTGACTATCAACCCGCCGCCGGCAATTGCCACGGGAGCCCAGGCCATGAGGGTGTCGGCGACGCGCCCTCGCCCGGCGAAGGCGCCCTCCCCGATCAGGCCCAGGGCCTGCAACGGTGGAGCGTCAGCGAGGGCGAGCAGTCCGACGGTGGCGACCAGGGCCACGGCCACCGGGGCAAGCAGTGAAGTGACTCGCTGGCGGTTCACAGGGCTCCCACCGCCACACTGCCCCCGATGAGCGTGCCGATCTCGTCGACGGAGGTTTCACTAGCGGTGCGTTCGGCGATCAGCCTCCCTTCGAAGCAAACGATCACCCGGTCGGCGTAGGTCAGAAGCTCATCTAAGTCGGCCGAAGAAAAGACGATGGCGGTGCCGTCCCGCCTCCGATCGAGGAGCCTGGCCCAGATGTAGCTGGCCGAGTCGAGGTCGAGCCCGCGGGTCGGGTGTTCCATGAGCAGTAACTGGAGCCTGGCCGGCAACAAGGAAAGTAGAAGCCGCTGCTGATTGCCGCCGGAGAGCTCGTCGGCTGTGGAATCCGCCCGACCCTTGATCCGAAATGCGGCGATGGCCTCGACCGCCCGCGCCTGAGCGTCGCGCCAGTTGATGATCCATGGGGGTGCCGCGGCCAGGGCGAGATGCTCGGCGATGGTCAGTCCGGGTAGCAGACCCTCCTCCAGCCGACCACCGGGCAGAAGGGCCACGCCGCTCTCGGCGAAGCTGCGCTGGCGCCGCCCGATCATGTCCCGCCCTGCGATCCGGAACCGTCCTCGCCGGATCGGAGCGACTCCGGCGAGGGCCCGGAGGAGCGCGCTCTGGCCACTTCCTTCCAATCCGGCCAGACCGACGACCTCGCCGCGCCTGATGCGCAGGTGTGCCCCCCGGATCCCGGTCCTCCCGTCGCCGGCATCGACCGAGTCGAGTTCGGCCACCACTCCTCCCCGGGCGACGACGGGCGACCTGGCGGGAAGGCTGGCGCCCTCCTCGAACATCATCCTCACCAATTCCGACTCCGGTCGGGGGAGGGCAGAACTGCCCACCACCCGGCCCCGGCGCAGCACCGTTACGGAGCGGCAGAGTTCGTTGACCTCGGCCAGCTTGTGAGAGACGAACAGGACTGTCAGCCCTTCAGCGGCAAGCCGACGGAGGGCGGCAAAGAGCGTTTGGCGCTGGTCGGCGGTGATGCCCGAGGTGGGCTCGTCGAGAATCAACACCCTGACCCCGGCGGCCAGCAGGCGCACGATCTCCAGCTGCTGTCGCTCCCCGATCGATAGGTTCCGGGCGAGAACCGAAGGGCCCAACCGGAACCCGAACCGGCGGCTGGTATCGACGAGATCGTCGCGGGCGGTCCGGACTGACCGGCGGCTTCCCAAGCGGAAATTCTCCGCAGCCGTGAAGGGCAGACACACCAGGGGTTCCTGATAGAGCATCCCGATGCCGGCGGCCAGAGCGGCCCGGGGAGAGCCCGGCTTGATCGCGGCCCCGTCGACCGTGATCGACCCGGCATCAGGGGAAAAGACCCCGGAGAGGATCTTCATCAAGGTCGACTTGCCGGCGCCGTTCTCACCGAGCACGGCGTGCAGGGTGCCAGCCCCAAGATCGAGGCTTATGTCGTCGTTGGCGACCAGGTTCCCGAAACGCTTGGTGATGTCAGAGATTGCCAGGGTCATCGCTATTGCAGGGCCATCGCTATTGCAGGAGTCTGGGGGCAGGAGTCCGTATTCAGTGGGGAGTGCGCCGACGGCAGTAGGCAGATCGGTAGGGCTTCTGCCTACTGCTCACCGGGCATTGTCACTCGGCGCTGGAGGCGCCTTCCATCCCCTGCAGAAGCTGGGGCATGTACCAGATCTGCAGATCTGAAGCGGACTCCCCTTCCGCCAGGAACTGGCTGCCGTCCTGGTAGTTCAGCGGTCCCGTCCAGAGGCTGACCGAGCCGTCGGCCAGACCGGCGATGAACTCGTCGAGACTCGCGGCCTCCTCGTCCGTCAGTCCGGCACCCTGGGTGAACCCGATCATGGACGTGTCCGGATTGTTGATGTCAGTCCAGTCCGGACCCAGCCACTGGAACGTCGGCTCGAAACTGCCGTCGACCACGGATTCCGCCACCTCCAGGTAGGCGGGACCCCAGTTGAAGTAGGGCACCCCGAGACAGGCGGCTTCCGCCAGGTTGCAGGCATCTTTGAAGTCGTAGGGAATTGCCCAAACCGTCTCGCCCCCCTCCGCTCGCTGGCCGGTCCGCACCAGCGCCTCGGTGGTGTCGATACCCGAGATCAGCACATCGGCTCCCCCGTCGAGGAACTCGTTGGAAACCTGCGTGGGGTCGAGCGTGACACCCGGAATGTTGAACCAGAAGCCGATCCAGTTGACCGCAAAGCGGAGACCGGCCGGGTCCTCACCGCGGAAGTTCTCGTAGCAATAGCGGGCGCCGAGATAAGCGGAGTTGACCAGCCGGCGAGTTTCGTCGTTGATCAGCGGCCCGACGTAGCCGATGGAGCCGGTGGCCGTCTTCAGAGCGGCGGCGCAGCCCGCGATCATCTTGCCGAATTCCATCTGGCCCATGATGTTGCCGAGGTTGGTCAGGTCGCTGCGGTAGTTCTGACCCTCGCTCCAGGCGTTGTCACCCGATGACCAGATCATCGGGACCTCCGGGTGCGCCGCGGCGGCGGCGAGGATCCCATCGCGCATGTCGTCGGAGGTCGCAAAGATGAGTTGGGCGCCCTGGCCGATCATGTCGTCGACCACCTGTTCGAGGCTGGTGTCAGGTCGATCGGCCGGGTTGACCTTATCGATGACGATCATGGTCGCTCCCAGCCGCTCTTCCACGTATTGGCCCGCCTCGAAATGGGCTTGCGACCACCCGTGGTCATCCTGAGGCCCCACCAGAATCATCCCGAACGTGAGCGGCTGAGCCTCCGCAGTGGTGGTAGTTGCTGGAGCGGCCGTGGTGGTGGTTTCGGCAGCGGTGGTGGTGGTCCCCCCCGCCCCGGTCGTGGTGGTCTCGGCTCCATCCCCGCCACAGGCGGCAGCGCTCAGAGCCACCACGACCATCAGAATCAACCAGCGTCGCCGCTGGGCCATCGTTTTCCTCCCGTCAGGTTGATGGCATCCTATGACCCTGCTCCCCGCGTTGTTCTGTGGTCAGCCGCGGTCTATGGAGAGATGCACCGCTGGTGAGGTGGCGACCCAATGGTCCAGCTCGGCCTCCGCCTGAGCGGGGTCGGCGCCCCAACTCTCGACCCGGGCGCGCAGGATGATCCTGCCCTTCTCGTGGGGGTCGGTCACGATTCGGGCGGTGGCGGGGAGATCGGCCGCCACGGCCTTCTTCAGGTGCAGCGTCAGGTGAGGCTCCGCCCGGAGATTGGCAACCCAATCGCGGGGAAAACCCGGCCGACCGGTCAAGTAGAGCTCCCCGTCGAGGTTGTGGAGGTATATCTCGATCCGGCGGGCGAGGCCGCTCTTGCGACCGGTGGTGGTGATGTCCACGATGCCGCTGCGGGCGAGGGCCTGGGTGATGGCGGTGTCCATAACCGAGCCCAACCAGTCGCCGGACCAGCCCATTCCCCGCCCCGTCCCCGACCGTCGTTCCCTGCGCTCCTCGCGCCCGCGGTGGGCGGGGCCGTCGTTACCCCCGTACCAGCCGCAAAACCCGGCCGTCTATGACGGTGAGGTAGATCTCTCCGGCGGAGTCGACTCCAAAAGAAGTGACGCGGCCGATCGAGCCCAGGGCAGTCCACTCCTTCCACTCGGCGATACCCGATCCGGTGTAACGAAAAGACCGGAGCCAACCCGAGCAGTAGTCGCTGAAGAAGTAGGTTCCCGCCAACTCCCCCAGGCCCGCTCCCCGGTACACGTACCCGCCCGTGATAGAGCAGCCATCGGCGTGGGTGTACTCGTAAACGGGCGGAGTGAAGCTTCCCGAACAGCCGGAAGCCGAACGACAGAGGGTCCCTTCGAGGACGGGCCAGCCCAGATTGGCGCCGGCCGACGCGGTGGAGAGGACGGTGACCTCCTCCCGGGAGTTCTGACCGACATCGGCCACGTATAGGTTGGCGCCATCCCAGGCATTGCGCCAGGGGTTGCGGAGTCCCTTAGCCCAGATCTCGGCTCCGGGCGAGGCCAGGTTGACGTCGATCCGGAGGATCGAGCCCAGAAGGCTCTTCGGATCCTGCCCGTTGCCGAACTGATCGTTGGCTCCGCCCCCGTCGCCCATGCCCGCATAGAGGATGCCGTCCGGGCCAAACCCGATCCATCCCCCGTTGTGGTTGGAGGCCGGTTGGTCGACCATCAGAATCTCCTGGGCGGTGGAGGCATCGGCGATGTTTGGACTGCCGGCTGACGCCCGGTACTCAACGATCCGAGTGTCGCCGGCGTTGTCGGTGTAGTTCACGTACAAGCGCCCATTGCTCGAGTATCCCGGATGGAATGCGAGGCCGAGGAGGCCCTGCTCCCCTCCGAAACCGACCAGCTCGCGTAGGTCGAGAAACGGCGTCGAGAGTCTGGCTCCACTCTGGACGATCCAGATGCGGCCGGGCTGGTCGACCACGAAAAGGCGAGCGTCTCCCGGTGGCGAGGTCACGAACACGGGCTGCTCGAATCCGGCGGCCACCTGCACCAGTCCGAGGCTGGTCAGGCGGGGAGGGGGTGCGATCAACTCCAGACCGAAAGCGCGGGCCAGGAACGTGGCCATCTGGTCTCTGAGGACCTGGTCGTACGGGCAGTACCGACCGCCGCCGCACCCGGCCGTGATGCCGAGTTGGTGGATCCGTTCCACGGCCCCGGTGAAGAACTGGCCGTCGGGAATATCGATGAAGCTTCCCTGGAAAGAGAGAGGCGACTGGCCCAACGCCCGCATCAACAGGACCGCCATCTCGCCCCGGGCAACCGGGTTGTGGGGACGGTAGGTGCCATCCGGGTACCCGGTCGCAATGCCCAACTCGGCGATGCGTTCGACGTACCCCGTGAACCACTGGCTGGCAGGGACGTCGCTGAAGGTTCCCCGATGGCCAATGGGGCTCTCCCCGAGCGCGCGTATGAGAAACACGGCCATCTCGGCCCGCGAGACCGGCGTCGTGGGACAGTACAGGGAAGGCCCACAGCCGGCCGTTATCCCCGCGGCGGCGATGGCCTCGATGGCGGCTTCGTGCAGGTTGCCGTCGTCGTCGAAGAAGGTGCCGCCGGGAGGCAGGGCGGTTTGGGCCGACGCCGTTCCCATCAGCGCGGTCAATGCCAAGAAGAGGGTCACAAGCTGTGTGGCCCTCTTCCGGTTTGGGTCCGTCACCCTGTCCCCCTGGGGTGGTCTTGACGAGCCCAAACGGCGGAGCAGGTCAGCCACCGCCCAACCCTACCCGGTCGAAAACCACCCGACCGGCGCGCATTGCGGCCACCGGGCGCTGCAGTGCCGTCACGTCCTCAGTGGGGTCTTCACCGAACAGGACTAGGTCCGCGCCGGACCCGGGCTCGAAGAACCGGATCCCCAGATAACGATAAGCCGCCGGGCCGGCGGCCTCGACCGCCTGCGGACCGGTCAACCCGTATTCGTGCAGGAGAGCGGCCTCACGGGCGACCTCGCCATGGGCCAGGCCCAGATCGGTCCCGGCCAGCACCGTGACCCCGGACTCAACGGCCGGGCGCAACCGAATCCGGACGTTCTCGAGACCGGCCCCGAGAATGCGGGCTCCACTGGACCCGGGGCCCAGGTTGGCGATCACGTCCTCGGTGTTGGCGACGGTCGGCACCCATGCTCCGCCCCGGGCGCCGAGCATGCGCACGTCCTCCTCGGTCAGGTAGAGACCGTGCTCGATCGAATCGACCCCGGCGCGGACGGCCATCCCCGGGGTATCCGGCGCCATCGTATGGATGGCAACCTTGACCCCGGCGGCATGAGCTACCGCACAAGCGGCGGTCAGCGACTCTTCGGAGAAACTGATGACCGGACCCCGCCCTTTCTGCGGCCAGTCCCCGATCACCTTCACCCAGCCGCCCTTCGGGTTCGCCGCGCGCACCGCCTCGACCAAGCCCGCGTTGTCGACTTCGACCGCGAAGCCGGGGAAGTAACCCTGGTCGCCGGTGATGATCCGCCCGGCCGCCTCGAGGTGCGGTCGCTCTTCGGGCGGGCGGTCGAGCAATTGCAGGACCACCTCGTCCCGCCAGCCCTTGTCGATGACCAGGAGGACACCCGTCGCGAGCTGGGTGAACGCCCGTCGGGCGATCGCGCCGATTTCTCCCCCTTGGTCCACCTGTTGGAGTGAGTCGGCCGCGAGATGGGCGTGGCAATCCGCCAGGCCCGGCAAGGCGAAGAAACCAGTGAGGTCATAGGCGGCGGATGTGGTAGTGGCGGGCGTCACCCAGCACCCCGCGTCGACCTGAAGGAACAGGGGATCTCCCCCGACCGGGCGGATCGCAAGGGTGGTGGGTTGGCGCATCAGCGACGAAGGTAGCTCTCAACCAGTCCAGCCGGGACGACGAGAATGGGGGAGTGAGATCAAGAGCAGTCTTCGTGGCCCTGGCCCTGGTGGTGGGCGGCTGCGGGTCGTCCCGGGTCCCCATCACGGCCGTTCCGGTGGTCACCACTGCTCCACCGACCACCGCGGCTCCAATTCACGTGGATGTGGCGGTGGCCGGCTGTTCGGCTCCACCGGTCACCTTCGCATTGCTCTGCGAAGTGTCCGACCTCCTTCACTCCTACCACCTGAATCCTCCCACGGACGCGGCGCTGGCGTCGGCGGCGCTGGAGGGCTTGAACTCCTACCAGAGCGATGAAGTGGAGGAGTTGCCGCGTGCCATCACCTGCGCGGTGCCGGCCGAATCCTTCGTTCCCTTTTGCGAG
>DATHSX010000176.1:0-28436 GCA_035463935.1 Acidimicrobiia bacterium
CGTTGAACCCGATTCCGGAGTCAAGGAAATCGCGGTAGAAGCGACTAATTGCAGCAAGATCGCGGCCATGACGGAGCGCGCTCCGAGCATTCACTTCTATCGGCAGCCACGTCCCGGACTGTTGGCCGATCCCGCCCAACACCGCCTCGAAGCGCTCTCAGCTCGCGTGACCGACGGAGGTGGGTACCGGTCGCACGAAGTCCCGCCGGAGGCGGTCGATCTCTTCGCGGTATTCGCAGGCGTCGACGTGGTCATTGACCAAGCCCATGGCCTCCATGAACGAGTACACCGTGGTTGGCCCCACAAAGGACCAGGCCCGGCGCTTCAGGTCTTTGCTCATGGCAGCCGCCTGCGGGGGTGGCGGCAGCGCGATCAGGGTGTCCCAATCGAGCCGGTCCGGACGGGACCGTTCATCAGGCTCAAATGACCAGGCGTAGGCCCCCAGGCTGCCGAACTCGTCGATCAGGTCGAGACACCGGCGGGCGTTGTTGATAGTCGCCTCGACCTTCGCCCGGTTCCTGACGATGCCCCTGTCGCTCATGAGCCGCTCAACGCTGCGAGCGTTGAAGCGGGCGACCTTCTCGATATCAAACGATGCAAAGGCTCGGCGGAAGTTCTCCCTTTTGCGCAGGATGGTGAGCCAACTGAGCCCCGCCTGAAAGCCCTCCAGGCTCAACTTCTCGAAGAGGACCAGGTCGTCGGCGATCGGCCGACCCCACTCGGTGTCGTGATACCGCCGGTAGAGCGCGTCATCCGAACCCCAAGGGCACCGGGCGATGCCATCGTCACCGAACGCCACACCGCCGCCGGGGACCATCGAGCCAGGTTAGACGCCAGCCCCCAACCGCCCGGGCGAGGGTTGAGTGGATCGGTGGCGTTGGCCGCTTGCAGCGTGTAGCGCCTCAGGTTGGCGACGTCACCCTCGGAAAGACGGTCACAAACCCAGTCCCAGTGCAGAGACACCCAGTCGCCCGGCCGAAGGCCGTGGACAAATCCGCGTCCGTTGAGCGCGACCGTTGCTTCCTCGGTACGCTCGACACCGGGGCGCACGACCCGACCATCGAATTCCAGGGCGCGACTGCGGACCAGGGCCGTTGTCCCGTTGGCGTGAACCACCCGGCCCCAGCGGATACGGCATCGATCGAGGATCGTCAGCGGCTCGGGTCCCTCATGTCCTGCCCGCAACAGGCCCGCCCACGGGTACACCGCAAAGACGTGGAAGTTGTGGTGGGGGAGGCCACCGGCCAGGGCGGCACTTCCCACATTGGACCAAAGCCTTCCCGCCCTCCGCTGGAATCCCTCGGAGAGAAATCCGGTCAACCGGACGGGATCGACCGCCTCCAGCAGGGGATTGCCGACCCAATAGGCGCGGACCACCTTCTCGGCGAGCGGGTCCGATACGCGGTTGGCCTCGGCGATGAGACGCAGATAAGGAAACGCACCCTCGAACCGCTGCGCCAGGTCGACCAGGCCGCGATCGGCAAGCCCGGTGCTGCCGTACTCGAGGAGGGCTCCCGAATCGGAGGGGCCGCAGTACCCGAGTTCGTTGGGCGGATAGGCGTAGCGGGCAAAGACGAGCGCGCCTGCATTGCTCATGAGAGAGCCCCCAGGCGTG
Organism: Acidimicrobiia bacterium; assembly: GCA_035463935.1. Taxonomy (GTDB): domain Bacteria; phylum Actinomycetota; class Acidimicrobiia; order Spongiisociales; family ZC4RG35; genus DATEEG01. The sequence goes on from DATHSX010000176.1 coordinate 1,616, forward strand.
ACTGCCGTGCAACCCCGACCGCCACCGCGCACGTTCCAGCCAGGATCAGGGCGAGCCCCGCCCCGTTGGGAAGCACGGGCGCTCCCTGCAAGGCACCGGCCAGCCCGGCGGTTACCACGGCTCCGAATACCAGAACCGCCGTCACGTCGAGCGCCAACGCCCTGGCCAGGGCGGCGTACCACGTGCTGACAAAGGCAGCCAGGAGTCCACCGGTGAGCACCACCCAGCCCCATTGCCCGGGGGCGAGGGAGACCATGGTTCCGAGACGTCCGGTCCCCGCCACCAGCCCCAGCAACAGGACCAGGCCGAAGCCGAGACGACCGGCGCCCACCGTGGCCGATGGGAGCGAGCCGAGAAGACGCTTGGCTATGACGAACTCGATGGCCCAGAACAGGGTGGCGGCCAGGATCATCAACTCGCCCCCGCCGAACCGGAGGGTGGTCAAATCTCCGGCGAGAGCGACTTGACCCCCGACAAGCAGCAATACGGCTGTCACATGGAACAGAGTCAGACGCTCGCGCAGCACGGGGACGGCCAGCGCCGCTACCCACACCACCAGAGTCTTGTGGATGAAGCCGGCCTGGGTCGACGAGGCGCGGGCCAGGCCCTCGAAAAACAGTACGAAGGGCACGCTGCCGCCGATCAGGCCGAGTACCGCGAGCTGTCCCCATTGCCGGCGGGTCAGCCTGGGGGGGGCGGGCCGGCCGGATCGGCGGTGCCCGGCGACGATCACCAGCAGAAGAATCGTGGCGATGGCGTTCTTGGCCGTGGTGAAGACCGTGGCATCGTCGAACCCTTTGACGGCATAGCCGTTGACGAACACCGAGACTCCGCTGATGGAAGCAGCCACCAAGGCGAGCACCACTCCCCAGGAACGGGAGTGCGGGATCTGCCAGCGGGCGACCTGGTAGTGGCTCACGGGACGGCTCCTTCGATGTCTGTCATCAGTTCAATGATTCGGCCTGCCTCTTGGGGGTCGATCCGTTGCACCGGTATGCCGGCGTTCAACAGAACCCAATCCCCTACCTGCGCCGGAGTGCCCTGGAAGGCAAGTACTGCGAGTGATACCCGCTGCGACCGGCCCCGCACATCCACGAAACCGGCGTTCCCGTCAGCATCGACCGCGATGACCCGGCCGGGCCGATTCATGCACATCCGCGACTCCCCTCCCCGGAGATCTCGGCCAGGATTTCTTCAGCCACGACTCTCGTCGCGGCGGCGACCTCGGGGGTAAGCCCCCCACCCGCCGCAAAAGTCGCCCCCGTGATCCCCACGACCACGAGACGCTCCGGTAGTCGGCCCATCACCCGACCCAATTCCACCGCGTCGCCGAGGCTCAGCGAATGGGAGCTATCGCGTGCGGGACGGTCCGGCAGGGGACTATCGGTGACGTCGAACCTCTCGACCTTGCCGGGAGGACCTCCCGAACGAACGGCGTCGACCACAAAGGCGGCCTGAAATCCTGCCCAGCTTTCGAGCAGGCCACCCGGCTCGCCGTCGTGCTCCAGCACATCGACTCCCGGCTGCGCGGCTCTGGCCACCAACCGGGCCACTTCCAGCCCGGCGGCGTCGTCTGACCGATAGGGGTTTCCTACCCCTACGACGAGGGTCTTCATTCGGGCACCACCTTCAGGTCAAGGAAGTGAGTGGCGCAGGAAATACAAGGGTCGTAGCTGCGGATGGCCTGCTCGCACTGGTGAGTGAGGGCATGCTGGTCTAGTTCAAGCCGGTCGGTCACGAAGTCCGCCAGATCGGCCTCGATCTGGGCCTGGTTCTGCGAGGTGGGGGGCACAATCCGGGCATCGGTGATATCACCCTGGTCATCGATCCGGTAGCGGTGGTAGAGGATGCCCCGAGGGGCCTCGGTGCAAGCATGCCCGGTGCCCGCCCGGGGTTCCACATCCACGAATGGCCGGTCTGGCGGCCGATAGCTGGCGATGATCCGCAAGGCCTGATCGCAGGCGTGCACGATTTCAACCGCCCGCACGACGATGCTCTTGAACGGATTGCGCACGACCGGGCCGAATCCCACCCCGGCTGCGGCCTGACGCGCCAGGGGTGTCAGCTGCTCGAAGTTCAGGTTGTAGCGGGCCAGCGGCCCGGTCAAATAGGCACCCCGGCCACGGATTCGAGCGTGAAGAGCATTGGAATGCGCCACCTGCTCCTCCTCGAAGAACTGATAGAAATCGCCTACCGCAATGTCGAGACCACGGTCCGAAACGATCCTCCCCCCCAGAAATGGATACTCGGTAGGGTGTCGAAGAGCGACGAACTCGTAGTCCTGTTCGAAGTCGGGAAAGTCGAATCCACCGACCAGCGCGACCGTGTCAAGGGCCGCCTGCCGGGCCCATTCGAGGCGATCGGCCAGTGGCTCGAGTTCGGAACGGGTCGGGACTCGATAAAAGCCTCCCACCCGCACATTGATAGGGTGGATGGCGCGGCCCCCGATCAGGTTGAGGACGTCATTGCCGACCTTCTTGAGCTGGAGGCCCTGCTCAACGATCTGTTTGTGGTCGCGAGCCATTTCGATGGCGCTCTCGTAGCCGAGGAAGTCGGGTGCATGGAGCAGGTAGACATGAAGGGCATGGCTCTCGATCCACTCCCCGCAATAGAGAAGATGTCTCAGCTCCCGGATGGGTCCCTCGACCGTGACGCCGCACGCATCCTCAATCGCCTGACAGGCACTCATCTGATAGGCCACAGGGCAGATTCCGCAGATTCGAGCGGTAATGTCAGGGGGTTCGGTGTACTTCCGCCCTCGCAGGAACGCTTCGAAGAAACGCGGCGGCTCATAGATGCGGAGTTGGACCTGGGTGACCTTCCCGTCCCGGGTGCGAACGACCATGCCTCCTTCGCCTTCGACCCTGGCAAGGGTGTCCACCCTGAGGGTGCGGGCACCCGTCGCTTTGTGAGTCACGGGATTCTCTCGCTTTCCTGCCGAAAGGCCTCGGCGCCGGTGTTGAAGGTCCGATAGATCCGTCGAAGGTCGGGGGGCCCCATCCCCAGGCCCGCCAACCAGCCGGTCAGCGAGGGAGCATTGGCGGTGTCTGCCGGGCCGAAGCACCCGTAGCATCCTCGGGAGTAGGTCGGGCAGAGCGCCCCGCAGCCGTTTTGGGTGACGGGGCCCAGGCACGGGGTTCCGTGAGCGACCATCACGCAGACATTTCCCCGGCGCTTGCACTCCACACACACGCTGTAGGTAGCAATGTTGGGCCTGCGACGAGCCAGGAAGGCGGACAGCACCTCTAGGAGTTGGTGGCGGTCGATCGGACACCCCCGCAACTCGAAGTCGACGGGAACGTGATCGGCGATGCCCGTCGAGTTGTCCAGTGTGGAGATGAACTCCGGATGGGCGTAAACCACATCGATGAACTCGCGGACATTCGCGAAGTTGCGCAACGCCTGAATGCCCCCCGATGTCGCGCACGCTCCGATCGTCACGAGCACCCGGGAACGTCCCCTTACCAGGCGGATCCTTTCCACGTCGTCTGGGGTGCTGATCGATCCCTCAACCAGCGACACGTCATAAGGGCCTCGTATCACTGCCCGGGAGGCCTCGGGGAAGTAGGCGATCTCCACCTCGTCGGCGAGCGTGAGCAACTCGTCCTCACAGTCGAGAACGGTGAGCTGACAGCCGTCGCACGAGGAGAACTTCCAGACGGCGAGCTTCGGTTTGGCCCGCCCGGACTCTGCCATCACACCTCCCGAATCGACATCAGGCGTTCCACCCGCTGGTAGGGGAAAACCGGTCCGGCCATGCAAACGAAGTCCGGGCCAAACTGGCAGTGACCACAGTGACCGATGGCGCACTTCATGTTCCGTTCCATCGACACCCGCACCCGATCTCGCGGGATGCCCCGGTCCAGCAGCGCCCTGGCGGCAAAGCGGATCATCACCTCGGGCCCACAGATGAAGGCCGTCGCCTCCTCCGGTCGGAAGGCGACGGGGGGAATGAGCTCGGTGACTACCCCTACATGGCCATGCCAGTCCGGACCGGCGTGGTCGACGGTTACCTCCACCTCCATATCGAGGTGGCTCCGCCACGACCCGATCTCTCTTTGGAAGATCAAGTCCTTCGGCGATCTGGCACCAATCAGAACCGCCACCTGCCCGAATCGACTTCGCTCGGCCATGATCCGGTAGATGGCGGGGCGAAGGGGCGCCAGCCCGATACCGCCGGCGACCACAACCAGATCGTTTCCAGCGGCGGCCTCGACCTGCCAGTCCGAGCCGAAAGGCCCGCGCACTCCGACCACGTCCCCCTCCCGCAACCCGCATAGGGCCCTGCTCACGGCTCCGACCGACCGGACGGTATGAATCAGCGGGCCTGCGGCTGGATCGCCGCTGATCGAGATCGGGACTTCACCCACGCCGAACGCGTAGAGCATGTTGAACTGGCCGGGTCGGTACGCCATCGGCGCGCCGTCGACAGGATCGAGGGCGAAGGTGTAGGTGTCGGCGGTTTCGCGCCTCTTCCAGCTCACCCGGTAGCGAAGGGGAACCATCGGCCGCCCAGGCGCCGGGACGGGTGAGAGGTGAACATCAGCCAGCACGACCGCCGCCATACAGATCGATCAAGCGGAGCCGCGCCGACTCCAGCCTTTCTACGAGTATCTCCGCAAACCGCTTCATCAACTGGTAACCCAGCCGTGTGTCCTCCTCACACTTGTCCCGTAGACAGGCCCCGTCCAGAGCCACTACTCCGACTGGTTCCAGGGCGCGGGCATCGAACTGCCACCGATAAGGGGGAAACAGCCACGAGGCTCCGACGACGTCGGCTTCACCGGCAGTGTCGATCACCAGCGAGCCCCGGGCGGGCAGATGCACCTCAATGGCCACCCGGCCCCGACGAACGATGAAGAAGAGGTCGGCCGGATCCCCCTCCCGACACAGATAGTCACCCGTTTCGAAGACCATGTTCTTTCCGCATCCGGCGACCAGTTCCAGGTAACCGGGATCGAGGTCTTTGAAGAACGGATGGGTCCGAAGCAACTGGTCGATCGTTTCAAGGGACATTGGCAACCTCCTTGCTGGAGCGGGATGGGGCCCGGAGGCCCTCGACCTCCTCGGTGAGATCAATGCCTACCGGGCACCAGGTGATACACCGGCCACAACCCACACAGCCCGAAGTGCCGAACTGATCGATCCAGGTTGCGAGCTTGTGGGTGAGCCACTGCCGGTATCGCGACCTGGTGGAGGAGCGGACGTTGCCTCCGCCCAGGTATGAGAACTCGAGGCTGAAGCAAGAATCCCAGGTCCGCCACCGCTCGGCGATCGTCCCGGTGAGATCGCTGGTGTCCTCGACCGTGCTGCAAAAGCACGTGGGGCACACCATCGTGCAGTTGGCGCAGGTCAGACAGCGCCGGGCCACCTCATCCCAACGCGAGTGCTCGTAGCTGCCGTAGAAGAGGTCTTTGATCCCCCCGGTGTCCAGAGCCCTGCCCATGTGGGCCGCAGCCCATTCGATCACAGCATCCGCTCTTCTCCGATCCTCCGGCTGGTCGGGCCGCTGCGGCACCTCGGCCAGAATCTCCCCGCCCCGGGGCGAGCCGATCTCCACCAGGAATTCGTGCCGGTTGTCGCTCATCAGTTCGGTGAGGGAAAGGTCGAATCCCGGCCCGGCCCGGGGTCCGGTTCCCATGGAGACGCAAAAACAGGTGCCGGCCGGGCTCCCGCAATTGACGGCGATCACAAATGCCCGCTGGCGGCTGCTGGAGTAGGTGGGGTCCGCGAACGACCCACCGGCAAAGACCAGGTCCTGAATCGCGATGGCCGCCAGCTCACATCCCCTTACTCCAAGGAAGGCATACGGCCCCGACGCTTCTGGTCCGGCCTCGATCCCGAATCCTTCCTCTGTGCGACGACCCCGCCACAGCAGCGTTCGAGAAGGGAACAGGTACTTCTTCCACGATTGGGGACCGACGCCGTACCCGAACAGGGCCTGGTCACTCCTGGGCCGGAGCCGGTAGGTCCCCCCGTCCTGCTCATCGGTCCATCCTTTGGGGAGATCGACCACCGAGGTGACCTGGTCGTAGACGATTGCGCCCTCGCGAACCGTCGGGCCGACGACCAGATAGCCGCGTTGGCGGAGCACGCCGATGAGGGTGTCCAGCCCGGATCGGTCGATTACGGCGGTGCGCATTACTTCCGTTCACCCACTGACTGGCTCGAACCGTGCCTGGAAGAACCGCAACTCGGGGGGCTCGTAGGTGAAACGGAGACCTTCGATCCGGTCACGCTGCTCGTAGACCGCGCTGACCGATTCGGCGACCACGTCCATGTGGGCCTGCGTGTAGACCCGCCGGGGAATTGCCAGGCGCACCAGCTCCAGCCGCGGATAGTGGTTCTCGCCGGTCTGTGGGTCCCGACCGGCCGAGACCACCCCCCGTTCCATGCCTCGCACTCCGCTGTCGACATAGAGGGCGGCGGCCAGTGCCTGGGCCGGCAACAGGGGTTGGGGGATGTGCTCGAGTATGGCCCGGGCGTCGAGGAAGACGCCGTGACCACCGATGGGGCGAACGACCGGGATCCCGGCTTTGATCAGATTGTGGCCGAGGTATTCGACCTGGCCGATCCGGGCGGAGACGTGATCGTCGGTCTCGACCATCTCCCTGATACCCACCGCCAGGGCCGCCATGTCGCGACCCGACATGCCCCCGTACGTGTGCAGTCCCTCGAACGCCACCAGCAGGGCTCGAGCCTGGCGGGCCAGATCACCGTCTCGCAAAGCCAGGAAGCCGCCGATGTTCACCAGATTGTCCTTCTTGGAGGAGACTGTGGCGCCGTCGGAGTACGAGCAGATCTCCCGCAACAACGAAGCCACGCTGCGATCGTGATAAGGCGCTTCCCGCTGTTTGATGAACCAGGCATTCTCGAGAGCTCGGGTGGCGTCGAGCATCACCAGAATCTGATGCCGCCGGCAGAGGTCGTAAACCGCCCGGAGGTTGGCCATCGACATGGGCTGGCCACCGGCCATATTCACATTGGTCTCGACCGAGATGTAGGGGATCCGCTCGGGCCCGTGCTGGTCGATGACCGCTTGCAGCTTGGCGAGGTCGATGTTGCCTTTGAAAGGATGATCCGAGTAGGGATCGTGGGCCTCGTCGATGATGACATCCACGAAGTTGCCACCCGCGTACTCCTGATGGAACTTGGTGGTCGTGAAGTACATGTTGCCGGGGATGACGTCGCCCGGCTTGATGAGGATCTGGCTCAAGATGTGCTCGGCGCCCCTGCCCTGGTGGGTGGGAATCAGCTCCTCGTACCCGTACACCTCCCGCATCGCCTCCTCGAGTTCGTAATACGAGCGGCTCCCCGCATAGGCCTCATCACCCATCATCAGCGCCGACCATTGCCGATCGGACATGGCCGATGTACCTGAGTCGGTCAGCAGATCTATGTAGACATCGACCGATCGGAGGAGAAAGGTGTTGTACCCGGCCTCGACGATGGCCCTCTTCCGCTCGCCCGGCGACAACATGCGGATGGGTTCCACCATCTTGACCTTCCAGGGCTCGGCCCAACTGCGGTGGCCTTCCATCTTCTGGCTCCTTCTGACGCTCCAGGTGACATCGTGTCCGGGAGGCTGCGAACGGCCCAGGGCCGATGGTCCCACCGGCTCTGATCGAACCGATCATCGCTTCGGGAGGTGATCAAAGGCGACAACCACACCGCCGCCGGTGCCGCCGGGCGGCCCGGGCCGAACCCCCTCGGTCGGCTCCGCGCAACAGCCCAACCGATCGGGGGGATTCTCGACTAATCGGTGCTGGGCACCGCCCGGGGCGCCGGCGCTCGCGAAGGGGTGTGGTCGCTCACCGAGCGATGCAGCCGGAACGTCTCCTCGGCCGAGCGGGATTCATCCACAAAGGAAAGGTACTGCCTCGCCAGTTCGGTGAACTCCCCCCCGGTGCTGGTGGCGGCGTCGCGGAAGTTGAAGCTGAGAGGATGACCGTAGCGCCAGATCTGATGGAAATCACCGCCTCTGCCGCCGGGAGCCCAAACGGGGGTGTAGGTCCCGAGGTATTCGTAGTTCGGCGGAGCGGCCCGCGCCAGGTCATCCTCGTGGTCCGCCAGCCACCTCCGGAACTCATCCTCTTTGCCCGGTTCGACGAAGAATCCCCATTCGTAGATAAGCGCCACTGCTCCTCCTTGCCGCCCACCCTACCCAGCTAGCGAGCCCGTGCCGCTTAGCCGGGCAGGGCGTAAACCGGGCGAGCGGGCTTCAGCGGGCGCAGCAACCAGTAGGGCCTTCTGGTGCCGTCGGGGGAGATGCGGTCGGCGGCCCTCGTCAAGTCCAGCCAGCGCAGGTAAGCCTCTCTGGCGCGGGCGGTGTCGACGACGACGTCGCCATATTGGTCGCCTGGCTCGGCCTTGCGCACCCGCACCGCCTGGTGCCAGCAGTGCTGGCCGGAAATAGGATCGGGCTGCACCGGAAAGGTCAGGTTCTGGTGGACCCCTGACTCCGACCACCAGATCCGTTGGGTGTCGGGATCGGTCGACTCATAGGGCTCGATCCCCTGCTTGCGGCTCAGGCTCCACTCGGACCCGGAGTGGCCGAGGGCGACCGTGGCCATCGCCTGTCGCTGCCCTTGATCCTGGAGTTTCCAGCGTCCCATGTGGTGGGAGCACGCCACCACCCCCGGTCGGATGCCCTCGGTTACCCAGGCCTTGACCACGTAGTGACCGATCTCGGTCACCACCCGCACCAGGTCGCCGGTGGAAAGGCCGAGCCGGGCCGCGTCGGTCGTGTGAATCCAGAGCGGGTTGGTGTGGGCAATCTCATCTAGCCATTTGGAATTGGCCGACCGAGTGTGAATCTGCACCGGTAGTCGAAAGGTGGAGATGAGCGGCATCTGTCCCTCCTCGAGGTTCGAGGGGTGAATGTGGCTGCGGATGTAGCCGGGAAGCGAGTGCTCGGGCCATCCCCAGTTGGTCAGGGTGGACGAGTAGAACTCCAGCTTGCCGCTCGGAGTCGGAAAGCCACGGAGGACCTTTCCGTCGATCCGCACCCCCACCGGGCGCCTCCCCTGGTCATCGGGGTCGGGGCTCGACAACGGCACAACATTGGCTTGTTCGGCGGCCGGACCCCGGCTGTAGACCCGTCCAAACCGATCCTCGGCCACATCCACCAACTCCGCCTCCGGCACCTCCTGTTCGTGCCGGGGGCCGATACCTCTGGCTATCTCGAAGGCGCCGTAACGACGCATGTACTCGAGCGGGCTCAGACCTTCGGCACCGGCGTGTTCGGGAAGGCCCGGAACCGAGTGCTCAAACATCCAGCCGTAGTACTCGTCCACTGTCAGCTTGCGACCGGGGTCTTGCCTCGACTCGTGGTATCGCCTGATGCCGAGGCTCCCGTCGGGATCGATCCTCCAGGACAACTCGATCCAGAATTCGTTCTCCTCCCACACCTGGCCCGGATTGGACTCTCTGGTGTCGGTGATCGCCATCCCCAACCGGCTGGCCGCCGCCCGCGCCACGGGCTGACGGAAACCCACCCACTGCCCGTCGTACTGCTCGTAGGAGTGCACGTCGTGCCTTTCGGGCGAGTGACCCATGGGGAGGATGTAGTCGGCGAAAAAGGCCGTCTCCGACCAGGTAGGGGTGAGGGCAACATGAAGACCGATCTTGTCCTCATCGGTGAGCATCTCGATCCAGGAGAAGCCGTCCGGGTTGGTCCACACCGGGTTGTAGACCCGAGTGAAATAGACCTCGATGTTGCCCCGTCCCTCGTTCACGAACTGCGGCAGCAGAAAGGACAACTCGTGCATCGCCAGCGGATACTCGAGGGGCCAGGTGAGTTCGTTCCATACCGGCGGATGGGGAGGGCTGTGGATGGGTCGGGGCACGAACTTGTTCCAGGCGTTGGGGTACGTGCCGCCGGGGGTCGCCACCGCCCCCAGGAGGGCGTTGATCAGGAACAAGCTGCGCGATACCTGCCAGCCCCCCAGATTCCCGGCCGCGGCTGAGCGCCAGTTGTGGGACGAGAAACGGGTTCCGGCGCCGGCCACCAACCCGGCGACTTCCCGGAGGGTCGAGACCGCAACCCCCGACTCGGCCGAGGCAAACTCGAAGGTGTAGTCGCGGTAGAGCTCACTGAGAACCTCCTCGAAACTTTCGAAGGTGGAGCCCCGCTCGGGATGTTCTGCTGCCAGGTACGACTCCCAGTTCCACCAGCGCCGGACGAATTCGCGGTTGTAGGCCCCGGTCTGGATGACGTGATTGGCGATGGCCAGATTGATCGCGGCCTCTGATCCCGGATAGGGCGAAAGCCAGTGGTCGGCATGGGTGGCGGTATTGGACAACCTCGTGTCGAGGACAATCAGCTTCGCTCCCCGGGCCTTGGCTTCAGTGATCCGCTGGGCGTGGGGGTTGAAATAGTGCCCGGCCTCGAGGTGGGCCGAGATCAGGTATATCACCTCGGCGTTGGCGTGGTCCGGGCTGGGGCGGTCGATCCCCATCCACAACTGGTACCCCACCCGGGCCGCCGAGGAGCAGACATTGGTGTGCGAGTTGTGGCCATCGACACCCCAAGAGGCCAGGACCCGCTCGGTGAAACCGTCCTCCCCGGGCCTGCCCACGTGGTACATGACCTGGTTCGGTCTCCCCTCGACGATGGCGCTTCGCACCCGGGCAGCGACTTCGGTGAGGGCCTCTTCCCAGGAGACCGGTACCCATCGCCCTTCGCCCCGGCGACCGGCCCGTTTGAGTGGCTGCAGTATCCGGTCGGGATCGGTGATCTGGTTGAGGGTGGCCGGGCCTTTGGCGCAGTTGCGACCGCGTGAGCCGGGATGCTCCGGATTTCCCTCCAGCTTGCGGATCTGCAGGGTTTCGGGATCCACATAGGCCAGCAGCCCACAGGCGGACTCGCAGTTGAAGCAGGTGGTAGGGACCAGCATCGACCGGCGTTCGACCCGCTCCGGCCAGGCCCGGGAGTCCAATTCGGTCCACTCGTCCCATCGTTCCTTCGGCGGGTAAGAGGCCAGGTGGATGCCGCTGGGGCCCTGGTAGAAGGTCTCGTCAGGACGAGCGGGGTCGTCTGTCATGCCAGTGGTACGGCCTGCGCCGATTGGATGTATGCGTGCTCGTAAGCCAGCAGCCCGGCCAGAGCCGGTAGCGCCGCCCAGGCCCCGGCCCAGGGGCCGGCCAGCCCGAAGGCCGAGAGGATGACACCCGGCCAGAAGGACGAGCTGTAGCGGCCGGTGGTCATCTCCCACACCGCCAGATGGGCGTGGGCGGTCCCGTGGGGCAGGGTGACCTCGCCCCAAACCAGGAGGAGGTGGACCAGCGAAGCCAGGGCCAGCGTCCAGCCCAGGGCCGGACCGGCCTCGTTGCCGGTGAGGGCGTCGGCCACGACCAGGGTGGCGGCGCCGGCCAGCACCGCCTGCATCGCCATGTGGGGCGGAAGCAGCGGACTCTGCCAGAGATCCCTGGCCTTGGATTGGGCGAACAGATAGGCGGTGTACACCGCCGACATCAGGGCAAGAGGGATGCCGGGCACCGCCGCCAGTTGGCGCAAGGTCTCCGATCCGGTCCAGGCGGAGAGCAGGTGCGCGACCAGCACGCCACCGTAGCCGAGGATGAACATCGCCCCCTTCACCAGCCAGCTCCTCCACTGCGGTCGGGTGAATAGATAGAAGAAGCGCTCGGGATGATCGAGGTCCCAGACCAGGACCGCCCCCGTGACACCGAGGAAACCCAAGCCGACCAGGGGGGTGACCCAGACCACCAGGTCGCTGGTCCAATCGAGTAACCCGGTGAGCACCAGCAGCAGCCCAACCAGATAGACACCGGCACCAATTGCCTTGGCCCAGGTGTAGAGGCCGACCCGCCAGTCCCACGGCGCCTTATGGGGAATGTCATAAGAGAGAAGGGCCGCCGCCGAGGAGTTGGAGCGGCCCCCGGGATGGCCGGACCGAATCCCCGCACCCTGCTCGCTCCACATGTAAAGGTCGCCGCCAGGACGGGTAGCTGCAATGGGATCGAGAGTCGCCTGATGGGCTCCCTGGTAGAAGAGCTTGGGATAGGTCTCCTTCTCGGGACGCCTCACCGTCACCGGCTGGCGTTGCACGATCCCTGCCACTCGCGAGAACGGATCGGACAGATCGCCCACCAGAATCGCCTCGGTGGGGCATACCACCACGCAGGCTGGTTCCAGCCCGATGTCGAGCCGGTGGGCGCAGAAGTTGCACTTCTCGGCGGAATGATCCTCCGGGTTGATGAAGATGGCATCGTACGGACAGGCCGCGATGCACGCCTTGCAGCCGATGCAGATCCGCTTGTCGAAATCGACGATCCCGTCTGCGCGCCGATACATCGCGGCTGTGGGGCAGGCGGCCACACAGGGCGGGTTGGCACACTGATTGCACCTCGTCACCTGGAAAGCCCGACGGGCCTGGGGGAAGTAACCAACGTCGACCGACTTGACGTAGGTGCGGGTCACCCCGACCGGAACCTGGTTCTCCGACTTACAGGCGGTGGTGCAGGCGTGACACCCGATGCAGCGGGTCTGATCGATGACCTTCACCCATTCCGGCGGTCTGAGCGGGGCAAACGCCGCCGGGGCCGCTTCGAATTGGGAGGTGCCAGCGACCTCCATCAACTAGACCTTCTGAATGCGGAAGTGGAACTCGCCATCCTGTTCAAACTGCTCCTTCAGCACGTGGCCCATGTCCGCGGTCCACGCGGGTACGTCGGTGCACGACCCGCGATCGGTGGAAATCAACTCCACCATAAGTCCCGAAGGGGCGAGGTTGATGGCTTGGCTCAACTTGATGATTGGCATGGGGCATTGCAGGCCCCGGGCGTCGACGATTACGTCCGCCATGGGCAACCTCCTCAGATGAACAAGTTGATCGACGACTGCTTCATCAGGCTGATGGCGGCCCCCGCCCCGGCCGGCTTGTCAAGGCCATCGATCATATCTTGTGCCTCCATTCCCATCAGGGTCATGGTCATCTGGCAGGGCCAGAGCTTGACGCCCATCTGCTGGGCGAGTTCGAGCAGCTCCTGAACCGAGGCGACCTTGTGTTTGTCGGCCAGGTCTTTCATCATCCGGGGCCCCATCCCCGCGAAGTTCAGTTTGGAGAGGTTTAGGTGCTCGGTAGTGCCGCGGTTGAAGATCGAGAGCAGCTTCTGGCGCCAGTCGTCTCCAGTGATGCCCGCGTCGGGCTTCTTGAGGATGCCGAGACCCCAGAAGGTGAAGAACACGGTCACCTCCATCCCGTATGCCGCCCCGGTGGTGGCCAGGATCAACACCGGCCAGGCCTTGTCGAGGTCACCAGAAGCGGCGATGATCACCATCTTCTCCCGCTCGGGCTGAGTCTCTTCGACTGCACTCTCGTCCGGGACTGCTGCGAGATTCGTTCTTGTCACCTGTCCTCCTACCGTCGACCGCAGGCACTATATACAGATATTCGTATATACTAATCTCTTCGTCAAAGTGGGCGCAGGTGCCCTCGATGCGATCGATAGAGCAGCGACCGTCCGGCCCCATCCCTGGCTGCGGCCAGGACTGGGGCGGCGGCTGATCGTGAGCTGGGCGCTCTCGGCGCGACCGGAGGAAGGAGGGGCCGTGGAGGTAAGACTGCTTCGAACCCCCGGGCTCGGTGACAACAGCTATGTGCTGGCCGAGGACGGGCTGGGCATCGTGATTGATCCCCAGCGCGACATCGACCGGTTCATGACCGAGGCCGAGGCCCTGGAGGTGGAGGTCAGGTATGTCCTCGAGACCCACCTCCACAACGACTACCTTTCGGGAGGTCGTGAGCTAGCCCGCCTCACCGGGGCCGACCTGGTCCTCCCAGCCGGCGCCGGGGCGGCCTTTGCTTACGTTCCCGCCTTCCACCTCGAAGAGTTCGGCGAGGGACGGCTCCGCATCCGACCCCTGCATACTCCGGGCCACACCCCCGAACACACCTCGTATCTCGTGAGCATCGACGGCGTCCCCATTGCCGTCTTTTCCGGTGGCAGCCTGCTCGTGGGTGCGGCGGGAAGGAGCGACCTGCTGGGTCCCGACCGAGCGACCCAGTTGGCGCGACTTCAATACGGATCTGTGCGTCGTCTGGCGGATCTCCCCGATCGGGTTTCCCTTTATCCGACCCATGGGGCAGGCTCGTTTTGCAGCGCCGGACTGGCCGGCCCCGCGACCTCCACCATCGGAGACGAAAAACGGACCAGCCCGGTGCTCCGGCACCTCGACGCCGACCAATTCGTCGCCGCCCAGCTGGCAAGCCTCGATCCCTATCCCCGGTACTACGCCCATATGGGGCCAGCCAACCTCTTCGGTCCGACCCCCATGCCCTCCGGGACCGCTCCAAGCCTGAGCGCAGATGACGTCGAGTCGCTGGTAGGCCGGGTCGAGATAGTCGATGCCCGGCCCAAGCAGGCGTACGCCGACGGGCATCTCCCGAAGGCCTGGGGCATCGAGCTCAACGAAGACTTCGTCACCTGGGTGGGCTGGCTGCTCCCCTACGACGCGCCTCTGGTGTTGGTGGTGGACAACGATCAAGACGTCGGCCAGGCAGTCACCGCACTCGCCCGAATCGGATTCGACCATGTGAAAGGGGTCTTCTCCGGTATGGACGAATGGCTCGCGTCGGGTCGGCCAGTCGTCTCCCACACCACGATCACGGCCCGTGGCTTCCTGGAGGGCGCCGATCCCGACCCCCAGGTACTGGACGTCCGCTCAGCCCGCGAATGGAGTGACGGCCATCTCGAAGGATCCGTGCACTGCTACCTGCCCGACCTCCTGGATGCAACTCCGATCGAACTCGACCCGGGACGTCCGGTCTACGTGGGCTGCACCACCGGGCACCGGGCCTCTACTGCTGCCGGCCTCCTTGCCGGTAGGGGCTACCGGCCCGTCGTTATGGTGGGTGCCAGCCTCCTGGGAGTCCTCATGCTTCGCCAGCAGCGAGCCACTGTGTGATGCTTCGATCGCTCTTTCCTTCCGACCCGCGCCGGACCGGGCATGAGCCCGACTATCGCTTCTCGTTCGCCAATGAGCGGACGTTCCTTGCCTGGATTCGGACCTCGCTGGCCTTGACCGCCGGCGGGCTGGGAGTAGTGCAGTTGCTGCCCCCGTTCGCCGGCCGGGACCTGCTCGGAGGCCTGCTTATCGTGCTCGGGTTCTTGACGGCGGCCACCTCCTACCGGAGGTGGGCATCCAATGAACGGGCCTTACGATCCGACGCGCCTCTCCCGGCTTCGCGGCTGCCACGAATCCTGGCAGCCGGCGTGGCGCTGGTCGGGCTGGCAGCAGCCTTCTTCCTCCTGATCGACCGCATCCGATGACATCGCGCCCCGACCGGGTTTTCGATCCCGCAGTCCAGCATGAACGCACCGCCCTGGCCTGGGAGAGGACGGGGGTCGCTCTCATGGTGGGAGGGGGTCTGTTGCTCAAACACGCCATCGACTCCACCACCACCTGGGCCGAGGTCCTCGGTCTCCTTGTGGGCGCCACCGGGGCGGGCATTCTGCTCTGGTCTTCTCACCGCTACGAATCCCTGCACGGAGTTCTTCGCTCCGACTCGGATGTCACTCACCCGTCCATGCTTCGGGCGGTGGCCCTAGTCACGGTGGCGGTATCGGCCGGAGCGTTGCTGCTGCTGATCGTGCGGGCCGCCGGTTAAGCGACGCGGAGACCCCGCGGCCGCCTGTTTTCCGGGTGGACCCGGGTCACCCGAGATCGAGGGCGTCGCGCAGGACGGTGACCCGCTCGGGGACCACCCGGAACCATGCCCACTTCCCCCGCTGCTCGCGGGTGAGGAGCCCGGCGCCGGCAAGAATCGACAGATGGTGACTCACCGTAGGCTGACTCCGCTCCAACGGCCCTACCAGGTCGCATGCACACATCTCGCCCTCCGGTGCGTTGGCGATCAGGCTCAGCAACCGCAGTCGGACCGGATCGGCCAGCACCTTGAAAGCGTCGGCGAGATCCTCGGCCTCGGGGATCCCCAGGGACCCTGTCAGCACCGGCTCACAACAGGCCTGAATCAGCTTGACGTCCACGACGCGATTCTAGCCTCATTTCGATAGCCATCGATGTATTGACATCGGTCGATTCGACCAGTAAATTCGCATCGAAGCTCATCGATACAAGGAGAGGTCATGTCCACCGAGAGTATCGCCCTTCGCGAGGAGGTACGGCGCCGCTACGCCATCAGCGCCGTCGGGCCAGACGCCGGATGTTGCGGATCCGACAGCAATTGTGGTCCGAGCGAACGGGATCTCACCGGGGGCCTGTACACATCCGGTGAGTTGGAGGGGATCCCAGCGTCGGCGGCCAACGCCAGCCTCGGATGCGGCAACCCCACCGCTCTAGCCGAGTTGAAAGAAGGCGAGACCGTGCTTGACCTAGGGTCGGGCGGGGGAATCGACGTCCTGCTCTCGGCCCGTCGGGTCGGAACCGGGGGATTCGCCTACGGGCTCGACATGACCGATGAGATGCTCGACCTGGCTCGGCGCAACGCCGCCGAGGCCGGTGCCACCAACGTCGAGTTCCTCAAGGGGTACATCGAAGACATCCCTCTCGACGACGAATCGGTCGACGTGGTCATCTCCAACTGCGTTATCAACCTTTCCGCCGACAAAGCGGCGGTCTTCGCTCAGATCCACCGCGTGCTCCGACCTGGGGGCCGGATCGGGATCAGCGACATCGTGGCCGATGACTCCCTCTCCCCGGACGAACGAGCCGAGAGAGGAAGCTGGGTCGGCTGCATCGCCGGGGCGCTCTCAGTGACCGAGTACCGCCGGGGCCTGGCGGAAGCCGGGTTCACGGATATCTCCCTAACGCCCACCCACGCCGTGGCCGACGGCCTCGACTCGATGATCATCCGGGCGGTCAAGCCAGGCCAGGGGTGAACAGAAAGAGACCGGATCGGGTCAAGGGGCCACATCAGCACAACTGGCCAGATCAGCCCAAGGGGCCAGATCAGCTCAATTGAGGGGCTGGTTCAGCCTCCGCCCCCCAGATCCAGGTTGTAGGCGTCCCAGACGAGCTCAGCTCCCACCTGATCGTGATGAATCAGCTGGTCAAGCAGGTCTCTTATCGCCCACCGGGTCGACGATGTCGTCGAGGTCTTCTCCTCTGTCACCCGCAGCCGGAGAACTTGGAGGCGCTCGGACAGGTCCCCATGATCGTGCCGGAGCTCCTCGACCGCCGGACATAGGCGGGGGGCAGTCGTCACCAGATCGGCCAGCAGGCCTTCGGGCGCTTCGGTCTCGGCCACGTGGGCGGCCCACGTAGATGCCAGCTGTTCGAGCGCCGAGCCGAGCTGATCAGCCACCAAGTCAGCTTGAGCGGAGGGCGCGACCAGCTTGGCCGTGTCTTTGATGGCCTGTACCAGCCCCTTCCGGTTGGGCATGACAACCGCGACAACCTCCGCAGGTCTCACCTCATACCTCCGGTCTCGATACCTACATCAAAACGGGCTGGACGAACGCTGATCAGAGTCGTTGGACCCATCGCCTCTATCGCCACCGGGTCTCATGTCGGCCGAGGGCCGGGCAGCATCGTGAGGAGCATCACCGAGGGCTCGAGGGCGCGCAGGGAGTGAGGCACGTGGGCGTCCATCCGCAGCCATCCTCCCGGCTCGAGCGTCAGTGTGTCCGAGCCGACCGTCGCGGCAAAACGGCCGGTGACGACCTGCACCAGCACCGGAACCGCTGCGGTGTGCTCGGTGAGCTCCTGACCGACATCGAAGGCGAAACCCACCAAGCGGACCCGGTCATCTCGGTACAGCACCCGGCTCAAGGTGCCGTCTTCCGGCACGGGGACTTCGGCCGCGATATCAGGTATGTAGGTGTGGGACATGGTCGAACCATCCTGGTGGCTCGCCCTTCTCTGCACCAATCAGCCGCTGGACCAACCGGCAAGGGCCCCGTCCATCATTCAACGGAGCGAGGCAACTGGTCGACCGTGCACTCGCGCGGTTCTTTGTCCGTCCGAAAGCCTTTGAAGGAGGGAGCCCGCAGCCGCCCGCCCTGGGTCAGCTGACGGTATTCGACCGCCGCCACCAGCACGGGCGTTATCCAATGGGCTTTGCGCAACTCGGGCCGGCTCGTCACAGCCCCCGTGGGGAAGGGATTGGGGATCTCCTCCAGTGCTCGGAGCCGAGTCATCGCGTCGGTCAGCGACTGTCGGTCGAAGCCGGTCCCGACGTTTCCCACGTAGCGCAGCTGGTCATCGTCATACAGAGCCATCACCAATGAACCCAGCTCACCCTGACGCCGCCCCGAGCCATCGGTCCAGCCGGCGACCACCACGTCGGCCTCGAGGACGAATTTCACCTTTAACCAGGAGCGGGATCGGGCGCCTGGCTCGTACTTGGAGGCGACTCGCTTGGCCACAACGCCTTCCAGGCCCTGAGCTTCGGCCGCCGCATACAAAGCCAACCCTTCGCCAGCGACGGCGGGCGACAGCTGCACCGCCTCGCTGACCACCAGCGCCTCCTCCAGCAACCGGCGACGCTCCCCCAGTTGCTCTGAGATGAGGGAACGGCCATCCAGGTAGATCAGGTCAAAGGCCATATACACGACCGGAGCTGTCCGGGCCAGGCGCTCCAACTGCTTCTGATCACGAACATGCATGCGTTGTTGGAGTCTCTGGAAAGAGGGCACTCCCCGCACAAAGGACACGATCTCGCCGTCGAGGACGGCGTCCAGCGCCACGACGCGGTCGTGCAGGTTGGCCAACTCCGGGTAGCCGGCGGTGATGTCGTTCCGTCGGCGCGAGACGAGGGCGGTGTTCTCTCCGCAGATCGCCAGGGCCCTGATGCCGTCCCATTTCGGCTCGAATAGGAACGAAGGATCGTCGAACGGCTGGGGCACAAGGGTGGCCAGCATCGGGTCCAGCTGTGGGAAGGGCTCGGCGGGAGGACGATCATCCTGGGAGAGGATGGCGAGCCACCTTTCCCTGCCATCTTCGAGACCCGTGCGAACCAGGTGATAGGTCCCTCGGATCCGCTTTCCCTCCAGTCGGAAGGTCAGCTTCTCATTGTCGCGTTTGAGCATCTCATAGGTGCCGGCGTCGAAGATGCGCACCTCGCCCGCTCCGTAATTGCCCTCCGGGATGGTTCCGGAGAAGGTGGCGTACTCGGCGGGATGGTCCTCGGTCCGTACCGCGAGTGCCTTGACCCCCTTGCGCCGGGGAAGGCCCTTTGGTACCGCCCAGGAGACCAGGACCGGTTTGGAACCGGACATCATCTCCAGGCGCACGTCGTGATGGAGACGGGTGGCGTAGTGCTGCTGGACTACGAATCCCGGGCCGGGAGGGGCCAAGAGCGGCTCAACGTCGGCTCCCTCGGTGGCGGGCGGCGGCTCGGGGGTCTGATCGAATCGGCGCCTGCGACGGTAGGTCGAGTCAGTTCCGGCCATCGAAGGCCGCCAAGTCAAGCCGATCGGCGAGCGCGGTTGGCCTCCACACTGGCCCGGAGGGCATCGAGCAAATCGACGACCTTCTCCGGCATGGGTTCTGGTGGCGCGTACTCCACCTCATGACCCTCGATTTTGGCGTCGATGGCCTCCTGTAGACGTTGACGGTACGTGTCCTGGAACCGATCGGGGTCGAACTCGCCGGTGAGCTGATCGATGAGGAGCTGGGCCATCTTCTTCTCCTCGCCCGAGATTCGAGGCGCCTGGTCGAGTTGGGCGAAGGCCGGCACTCGAATCTCGTCGGGCCAGTTCATCGTCTCGAGCACCAGGACCCCGTCCTTGGCGCGCAAGGTGCACAGCCTTTCCTTCTCCCGCAGGGTGATCTTGCCGATCGCCACCCGGTCGGATTCGGCGAGGGCATCCAGGAAGAGCTTGTAGGCCTTCACGGCTGTCTTGTCGGGAGCGACGTAGTACGACCGATCGAAGTAGAGAGGGTCGATCGCGGACCGCTCGACGAATTGAACGATGTCGACCACGCGAAGGCTTTCGACCGGAATCTGTTCCAGCTCCTCTTGGGTGAACACCACAAACTTCCCGTTCTCGTACTCGTAGCCTTTGACGATGTCGTCCCAATCGACCTCGCGACCCGTCTTGGTCGATACCCGCTTGTACTGCACCCTTGACCTGTCCTTGCCGGACAGAAGGCGGAACGCAATGTCCCGATCCTCAATAGCCGTGTATAACCCCACCGGAATGGTGATCAGGCCGAACGTGATAGCGCCGCTCCAGATCGAGCGCTGAGTAGTGGAGGGCTCGGTCCTGTTAGGGTGGCCGGGAGTGCCGTTGGCCAGGGCCGCGATCAATTCGGCCCGATCCATCTGGGAGCGACCGGGGATGTCCGCCTTTTGCGCCCGTTGATAGAGCTCGGCCTTGGTCAGGTTCTCGAGGGTCGTCTCAACCGGCATCTTCTGGCCTCCGACGCGGGCCACATCGGGGAGAGATCAGATGCAACGATGACCACAGTTCCACTAGAGACTGGTACCCATCCGTCGCCCGGTTGCAAACCACGACATCACCCCGTCTCCATCAGGGAAGCCGGACCATGACGGCGGAGGGGAGCCGCCGGGGGTGACCGTACGGGTGGGAGTGTCCGGGTGGTCTTATCGACACTGGCGGGGACGCTTTTATCCCTCCGGGCTTCCGGCCTCATCCGAACTGGCTTACGCCGCGGAGCGCTTCACCAGCATCGAGATCAACCGGACGTTCTACTCCCTGGCCAGTCCCTCACTTTTTCGTCGTTGGTACCTGACGGCGCCTCCCGGTTTCGAGTACGCCGTAAAGGGAAGCCGCTTCATTACCCACAACCTGAAGCTGGAGGGCGTCGAGTCGGCGCTGGCCAACTTCTGCGCCTCCGGCCTGCTCGAGCTCAAAGAGAAGCTCGGGCCCATCCTCTGGCAACTCTCGCCAAGAATCGCCCTGAACGCCGGCCGGCTGGAGTCCTTTCTTGCCCTGCTGCCCGCGGACACTCTCGAGGTCGCGGCTCAGGCCGCTTCCCATACCTTGCCTTCTCGCGAGGTCACCGTGGAGCCCCGGGGGCGGTTCACCGTACGCCACGCCCTGGAGCTGCGCCATCCCAGCTTTCTGATCCCCGAGGTGGTGGAGTTGGCCCGCCGCCACCGGGTCGCCCTGGCGTTCTCTCACTCTTCGCAGTGGCCCTACATCGAGGAGATCACCGCCGGCTTCGTCTACCTCCGCCTGCACGGTCCCGGCCGGCTCTACGCCAGCCGCTACACCGCCGCCGAACTCCGGCAGTGGTCGGACCGGATCCATTCCTGGGCCCGTGGCGAACAGCCACCCGATGCCCGCGGGATCACGGGTCGGCAGCCTCCACCCTGCAAGACCCGCGATGTATATGTCTACTTCGACAACGATGCCTCCGGGTATGCCCCCCGCCAAGCCCTGCAGCTCGCCCGGATAGCCGGGACCGGATAGCCGAGTGCCACCGGCGCCGGACATGATCGAGACGGCCCCGGGTGGGGTCTATGTCGAGGTCCACGCCCAAGCCGGGGCTCGCCGCACTCGGGTCTTGGGTCGCCACGGTGCCGCCCTCAAGATGGCGGTGGCAGCTCCCCCGGCGGAGGGCAAGGCCAACCAGGCACTGATCAGGGCGATGGCGGAGTTGCTTGGCGTCGCACCCAAGGACGTTTCGTTGCTCTCGGGCCAACGGACCCGCCGCAAGCGGTTCCTGGTGAAGGGAATCGATTATCAGCAGGCAAGGGCCCGCATCGATGCCGCGATTCTTGCGGCACAGGCAGCCCGATCCGGCCGCTGACCTCTATGTCGATCTCTTTGCCGGAACGCCCCATCGCTCTTAGTGTTCGACCCATCTCGACGCATGAACGCCAGCGGGCGGAAGGGCTCTAGCCCGGTCCGATGACGCAGCGTCTGTTCCGGCCTCCAGGAGGAAGGGCATGTCATCTGAGTTCTTTACCGAAGTCACAGATCGAATCAGGTTCGGGGGGATCGACTCGGGCGACGACCTGACGTTCAAGGTCTACGACCCGGATCGGATCGTCCTCGGCAAGCGCATGGAGGACCACCTGCGGATGGCGGTCTGTTACTGGCACTCGTTCAACTGGCCGGGCAGCGACGTCTTTGGGCGAGGGACGTTCGACCGACCCTGGCTCGATGCAGCCGGAGATCCAATGCAGGCAGCGCGTCAGAAGATGGATGCGGCCTTCGAGTTCTTCTCGAAGTTGGGAACCCCCTATTTCTGTTTCCACGACGTCGACATCGCCCCGGAGGGCGATTCCTTTTCGGAATCGGCCCGCAATCTCGAAGCCATGGTCGACTATGCGGAGAAGAAGATGGCCGAGACCGGCGTGAAGGTGCTGTGGGGCACCGCCAACCTCTTCTCGCATCCCCGATACGCGGCCGGAGCGTCTACCAATCCCGACCCGGCGGTCTTCGCTTATGCCGCTGCCCAGGTCAAACACGCCATGGAGGCGACCCATCGGCTGGGAGGGGTCAACTACGTGCTCTGGGGAGGGCGGGAGGGATACGAAACGCTTCTCAACACCGACCTGAAACAGGAGGGCGAGCAATTCGCCACGTTCCTGACCATGGTGGCCGAACACAAGCACAGCATTGGCTTCGAGGGAACCCTGCTGATCGAGCCCAAGCCGGCCGAACCCACCAAGCATCAGTACGACTACGACTGTCAGTCGGTGCATGGATTCCTGGAGCGGTTCGACCTCGTCGACGAGTACCGGCTCAACATCGAGGGCAACCACGCCACCTTGGCCGGGCACAGCTTTCACCATGAGGTGGCCTACGCCGTCGCCCACGGAATCTTTGGCTCGATCGACGCCAACCGGGGCGATTATCAGAACGGCTGGGACACGGACCAGTTCCCCAACTCCGTGGATGAGTTATCCATGGTCGTCTATGAGATCCTGAAAGGGGGCGGTTTCACGACCGGAGGATTCAACTTCGATTCGAAATTGCGCCGCCAGTCGCTGGACCGCAGCGACCTATTCCACGGTCACATCGGTGGCATCGATACGCTGGCCCGGTCGCTGCTGGTCGCGGCCGACATGGTCGAGCAGGAGACACTCTCGAGGCCGCGCGCCGAGCGTTATGCCCGCTGGTCGGCCGATCTCGGAGCCCGCATCATGTCCGGTGGTGAGACCCTGAACTCGCTCGAGTCGCAAGTGATCTCCGGCGACCTCGACCCTATGCCGGTCTCCGGCCGTCAGGAGGTCCTCGAAAATCGGGTGAATAGGATCATCTGGTCGTCCGGGAGCTGACCGGTGGCGACCATCGCAGCGTCCCGCTCCAGCGGTGACGCCTTCTCGCTCGACCTGGCGGTTGGCGCCTACCAGGTCGTCGTCGCCACTGGATTCGGCCCCAGGCTCCTCGGCCTGCGGTACCGCAACGGACCGGAGCTCTTCGCACGCCTGTCCGACGACGTCGCCATCGAGCATCCCGACGCGGGCACGTACCGGTTTCATGGGGGACACCGGGTCTGGGCGGCGCCGGAGGTGCCCCGAATCACTTACGCCGGTGACGATCATCGGTGTGACGTGAAGACGGCCGGCCCCGGCTTCTCGGTAAAGGCACCCGCCGATGCGGCGGGACTAGTGAAGGAGATCGAGGTGACTCCCGATGGCGAGAGGCTGCTGGTCGACCACCGTCTGACCAATTCGACCACCACGGGGCTGTCGGTGGCAGCATGGGGGATCACTCAGTTTCCGCTCGGGGGGGTGGCGATCCTTCCTCTGGGCGGTTCCCCGGCAGCCAATGCGTATCAGGCGGACCGCAGTGTGCTGTTGTGGCCCTACACCAACGTCACGGATCCTCGACTGACGTGGACGGAAGGGGCCGCCCTCGTGAAGGCGGTGGCCGGGCCGCGCTTCAAGATCGGCGTGGGACCTCGGCCCGGCCGCCTCGGATACCACAAAGACGGGTACCTCTTCGCCAAGGAGGTCCCGTCCGCCGACGAGGGCGAATACCCGGACCGGGGAGCAGTAGGCCAGGTCTTTGTCGAGGCGTTTTTCTGTGAGCTGGAGAGCGCCGGGGCCATCACGGTCCTGCTTCCCGGCTCATCGGTGGCGCATCGTGAGGTATGGGAGGTCACGGAGTGCGCGGACCTCAGGGCCGCGTGCCGGCAGCTACTGGGCGGCCCCACAACATGAGCTTTGTGATCGGCATCGATGTCTCGACCACGGCCACCAAGGCCATCCTGGTCGATCGCAGCGGAGCGGTGCGGGGAGTGAGCTCGTCCTTTTACAGCTATGAGACTCCTCGGCCCCTCTGGACCGAACAGCACCCGCAACTCTGGTGGGATGGCGCCATTGCCGCCGTCCGCCAGGTCGTTCGCGAACAGGGCGTCTCCGGATCGGAAGTCGAGGCCGTGGGCCTCACAGGTCAAATGCATGGCTCCGTCCTCCTCGATGGACGCGGGGAAGTCGTTCGTCCGGCCATCCTCTGGAACGATCAGCGCACCGAAGACGAGTGCAACGAGATCCGGCGGCGGGTAGGGGCCAGCCGGTTGATCCAGGTCACAGGTAACGATGCCCTCACCGGATTCACAGCACCGAAGCTCCTATGGGTGCAAAGGAACGAGCCGGAGAACTGGGCGAGGGTCCGGCATGTCCTGCTCCCCAAGGACTACGTCCGCTACCGGCTCACCGATGATCTCGCCGTGGATGTGGCCGATGGGTCGGGAACGATCCTTTTCGACCTTGCCGCCAGAACCTGGTCCCCCGAGATCCTGGAAGCGCTTGACATCGACGCGTCCCTCATGCCCCCAACGTTCGAGGGTCCCGAGGTCACGGGCACCATCACGCCAGCCGCGGCCGCCGCCACCGGCTTACAGGAGGGGACCCCGGTGATAGCTGGCGGCGGTGATCAGTCCGCCAATGCGGTGGGGGTAGGGGCGGTATCCCCCGGGATCATCGCGCTCTCCCTCGGCACCTCAGGTGTGGTCTTTGCCACCACCGCCGGTCCCTCCATCGAATCGGGGGGACGGGTCCATTCCTTCTGTCATGCCGTGCCCGGGCGCTGGCACATGATGGGTGTCATGCTTTCGGCCGCGGGGAGTCTCCGCTGGCTGCGCGACGCGCTGGCTCCCGACGCCTCGTACGAAGATCTGGTGGGGCCAGCCGCCGAAATCGGCGCCGGCAGCGACGGTCTCATCTTCCTTCCGTACCTGACCGGCGAACGTACTCCGCACCCCGATCCGTTGGCGCGGGCGGCCTTCGTCGGCCTCACGGTGCGCCACGACCTCCGGCATCTCACCAGGGCGGTGCTGGAGGGCGTGGCCTTCGGACTCAAAGATGGGCTGGATCTGATGATCCAGGCTGGCGTGCCGGCTCCGAGTCAGATCC
This sequence comes from Acidimicrobiia bacterium, assembly GCA_035463935.1. GTDB lineage: Bacteria > Actinomycetota > Acidimicrobiia > Spongiisociales > ZC4RG35 > DATEEG01. The sequence goes on from DATHSX010000176.1 coordinate 26,881, forward strand.
GGGCCTCCGGGGGTGGAACCCGGAGCCCGTTGTGGCGGCAGATCCTGGCCGACGTTCTCGACGCCGAGATCGCCACCGTGCCCACCGAGGAAGGCGCGGCCTTTGGCGCGGCCCTGCTGGCGGCGGTGGGAGCCGGCTGGTTCGCCACCGTTGCCGATGCCTGCGGCGCCTCTGTCACGGTCAGCCCGGCGGCGGCCCCCTCAGGGCTGGGTCCGACCTACCGGGAGGCACACAGCCGCTTCGGCGACCTCTACCCGGCGCTCTCCCCCACCTTCCACAGGACCTTCTAGCCCCAGGACGTCTCGGTTACCGGCCGGAACGCTACTTCCAGAATCCGGTGGTTGCGGGGCCGAGTCAGTACGAAGAGAACCACGTCGGCCACGTCCTCGGGCTTCATCATCCCCCCCAACGCGGGCATGTCCGGCGTCCGGCCCCGACCCATGGCGAAGTCAGTGGCCACTCCGCCGGGACAGACATTCGTGCACCGCACCCCCTGTTCTCGCAACTCGTGATCGAGGGCCCGGGTCAGACCCACCTGAGCGAACTTCGATGAGCAGTAGACCGCCTCGAAAGGCAAGCCGCGCCGGCCGGCCTCGCTGGCCAGCGTGACGATGTCGGCCGCCTCGCTGCGGAGGAGATGGGGCAGAGCCGCCCGAATCGCATAAAGGGCGCCCTTCACATTGACGTCGATCATTTCCTCGAGTTGGTCGGGGGGAAGCTCGAGGAAGGGACCGTACGCCCCCACGCCGGCATTGACGATGAGGATGTCGAGCCCGCCGAACCGTTCTGCGGCCTCGGCCGCTATCCCCTCAAGGGCGGCCGGATCGCGCACATCGGCCCGTCGGGCAACCGCGCCTTCGATGCCGAGGTCATCGCCGCTTCGCGACGCCAGGGCGAGCCTGGCGCCCTCGCTGGCCAGGGCCCGGGCCACGGCCGCCCCAATCCCCCGACTGGCTCCGGTGATCAGCGCGACCCGGCCATCAAGCCTGTTCATTGCTCGCTCCTTCGAATGCAGATAGTCCACTCAGCCGTGGAGTTCGGCCAACTCCGCAGGCGTCAGCTCCTGGGGCAGCTTGCCGATGATGATCATGGCGAGCACCTCATCCATGGTCACCTCGCTCTTCTCGACGGTGCCGACCAGACGCCCCTGCAGCATCACGCTGATCCGGTCGGCCAGATCGAAGACGTCGTGGATGTCGTGACTGATGAGGAAGATCCCGATCCCTTCCTGCTTCAGCTTCCGCATGAGACCCCTGACCACCTCGGTCTCCGCCGGGCCGAGAGCCGCCGTCGGCTCATCCATGATCAGGATCCGTGCATTGAATTGGACGGCCTTGGCGATGGCCACTGACTGCCGTTGCCCTCCGGAGAGAGACTGCACCGGCGCCTTGAAATTCTCGAACCTCGGATTCAACCGTTTCATGACCTTGCGGGTGGCATCCTCCATCGCCGAATCGTCCAGAGTCCGAAGCGGGGTCATGATTTCCCTCCCTAGGAACACGTTGCCGGGAGCATCGATGTTGTCAGCCAGCGCCAAGGTCTGATAGATGGTCTCC
>DATHSX010000177.1:0-2442 GCA_035463935.1 Acidimicrobiia bacterium
CAGGCCGGCCAGTGCCGCCATCGCCGCCCTCGGTTCCTCCGACACGGGAGTACCGGCCGCTCGGAGAGAGGCCAGGCCCTCGTCGCCGAGGTCGCCGGCCAGCCAGAGGTGGATCAGCGGCTTGTTCGTCCCGATCGCCGCAAGGTCCTCAGCCCTGGTCAGGGTGTGGGTGGGGGGATGGGCGGTGGTGACCGCCAGCACCATGTCATAGTCATCGGAGTCAACAAACGCCTCCACCACCTGGCCGAACCGGTGGGGACCGCCGATGATCCCTCCCATATCGAGCGGGTTCTCGGCGGCCCCCAGTTCCAGCAGCGGATCGAGCCGGCGCGCCAGTTCGGGACGAGGGAGGGGAAGGTCCACGCCGGACCGTTCGGCCAGGTCGGAGAGCAGGATGGCCATGCCGCCGGAATGCGACACGACCGCGGTCCGCCCTCCTGCCGGACGCGGGCTCCTCGCCATGACCTCGGCGGCGTCGAACAGATCTGCGGGAGTCTCGACCATCGCCACTCCTTCGGCGTCGAGTACCCCCTGCAGCACCCGGGCGGGTCCGGCCAGGGCGCCGGTGTGGGTGATCATCAGGCGCCTTCCTCGCTCGCTCCGACCCAGGTGGCAGACCAGCACGGGCTTGCCCGCCCGACGGGATTTGCGGAGAGCGGCAACGAACTCGGGACCGCGCCGAACCGTTTCCAGTACCACGGCGACGGCCGCCACTTCGGGACGATCGACGAGGGCGTCAATCGCATCGGCGGCGTCCAGGTCGGCCTCGTTGCCGGTCGAGATCGAGACGGCAAAGCCGCTCCCCCGGGCGGCCGCCAGATTGTGGAGGTAACTGCCGGTCCCTCCGCTCTGGGTCACCAGCCCCACCAGGCCCGACCTGATCTGATCGGCTGGTCGGTCGAGGCAGGTGAGAAAGCTGGCCGCGAGGTGGCCTCCGGGAAAGATGACGCCGCCGGAATTGGGTCCCAGGACCCGCACCCCACCCGCCCGGGCCACGGATCTGAGGTCCTCCTGCATACGCCTGCCAGCCGCCCCGGCTTCAGCGAAGCCGCCGGCAAAGACGATCACGGCGCTCGCCCCGATCTCCCCAGCCTGCCGGGCCACCTCGGCCGCCGCGGTGGCCGGGACCGCGCAGACCACCAGATCGGGCGCCGTCGGCAGGGAAGGAACCGAGGGGAACATCGCCACCCCGGCAACGGCAGGCATGCCCGGGTGGACCCCCCAAACCTCACCCTGAAAGCCGAGCCTTCGCAGGTGACCAAGAACCCGCCGCCCGTGCTTCGCCGGATCGGCCGACAATCCGACGATGGCGACCCGGCGAGGTTCCAGGAGCGCCTGGAAGGCCCGCGCAGCGTCAGGTGGGGAGGAGTCGATCCCCGCCCGCGGCCCGTTCATAGGCTCTCCCTCCGATCAACATCAAGCTGGCTGCCACCAGGCCTGCCGCGGCCGCCGCTGCCCAGGCCGCCCGGTACGAGACGTTCTCGACCAGGAACCCAAACCCGAGCGGGCCAACGATGCCGCCTCCGAACTGGCCAACCCCGACGATGCCGGAGGCGATACCGGGCGCATCGGGGTTGCGGGTGACCACCGCCAGGCTCAGTAGGCCCGGCCATCCCCAGCCGCCGGCAAATACCAACAGCGTGGCCACCACCAGCGGCGCCACGCTGTCCGCCACCGAAAGCAGGGCGAAGCCGACGGCTCCAGCCGAGAGGAATACGGCCATCAGTCGGAAATGGGCACTGGTCCGGCGCCCAACCGTCTGACCCCAACCGATGCGGGCCGCCACCGCCGCCACACTCCCCGCCGCGAACAGGACACCAGCCAAACCCGGAGAAGTCCCACCACTAACGGCCGACTCGACGTAGAAGGCGCCAAGTGAACTGGTGGAGATGACCGCAAACCACGCCGCCAAAGAGAGAAACCGAAGCGGTGTAACCGCCACATCGGCGCGCGAGCCCCGGCGGTGGAGCGAGACCGACCTTCTGACCGCTCCCCGCAACAAGAGTGGGACGGCACCGGCTGCCAGAGCCACGTATGCCCATCGCCACCCCACCGTGAGTCCGATAGCGGGAACGGACAGTCCCGCGATCAGGGTGGCATACGCACCCGAAGACTGCTTCACACCGAAGGCCACCCCCTGGCGGCGGGGGGAAATCCCCCGGGCAATGGCCAGATTGGAGGCCGGGAGGGCTACACCATTGGCAAATCCCCCGATCACCAGGAACCCGGTCAGCAACGCCCAGCTGTGCGTTAGCCAGGCGATGCCCACCCCGCAGGCAACGGTGCAGGCCGCCGCCACCGCCATCGCCTGCCGCCCTCCCAGTCTCTCGGCCAGCCTGCCCCCCGGCAGGTTGCTGAGTGCCGAGCTGATGTAATAGAGCGAAGCAGCCGCACCCAGCGCCAGTTCGCCGAAGCCGAGCTCCGCCCGGATCAAGAACGCCA
>DATHSX010000178.1:0-2542 GCA_035463935.1 Acidimicrobiia bacterium
GACGAGATTGTCACCGCCATCGAAGGCCAGGGATACGAAGTAACCCCCCCAGCGTGACCGAAACTCGCGACCAGGTTCAACCCGGGGCCCGCTTCGAGGTGTCGGGTATGAGTTGCGCCTCCTGCGCCCTCCGTATCGAACGGATCCTCTCCAAACAGCCAGGAGTCTCAGAGGCTTCAGTCAACTTCGCCGGCGCTGAAGCCCGGGTCGTCTTTGACGGGGATGAGATCGACTCGGAGGCGTTGGCACAGGCGGTGCGAAAGATCGGCTACGAGATCAGCGAAATCACTGCCGAGGATGAAGATGAGCGACGACCCGTCGCCGTCCGCTACGCCGAAGAAGCGAGGGCGCAGCGACGCAACGTGATCGGGGCCGCCCTCCTCACCATCCCGGTCGCAGCCCTGGCGATGACCGGGGTGGACACCACCTGGAGCCGTGTCCTGCAATGGGTGCTCAGCACACCGGTCCTCTTCGTCTTCGGATGGCAGTTCCATCGCGCTGCGGTGCTCCGGGCCCGGTCGTTCGACGCCAGCATGGACACCCTGGTTTCGCTTGGCACGGTGGCCGCCTACCTCTTCTCGGTGTGGTCGCTGTTCCAGGATGACCATCTCTACTTCGAGACCGCGGCGATCATCACCACCTTCATCCTCCTGGGCCGCTACTTCGAGGCGGTCGCCAAAGGACGGGCTTCGGGCGCCATCGCCCGGCTGCTCGAGCTGGGGGCCAAAGAGGCCCGCGTGTTGCAGGAGGGCCGGGAGGTGATGATCCCCATCGAGCGAGTGACCCAAGGCGAGCTCCTGGTGGTGAAGCCCGGCGAGAAGATCCCCGTGGATGGTGAGGTCGTGGAAGGGCGGTCGTCGGTCGACGAGAGCATGCTGACCGGTGAGTCGGTCCCGGTCGACCATGAGCCGGGCGACAAAGTGTTCGGCGCCACCATCAACCAGCAGGGCCGGCTCGTGGTGCGTGCCACCCGGGTAGGCGGGGACACCGCCCTGGCCCAGATCGTTCGCATGGTGGAGGAGGCGCAGGCTTCCAAGGCACCGGTGCAGCGTTTGGCCGATCGGGTGGCGCGGGTCTTCGTGCCGATCGTGATGCTTATCGCTCTGGCAACCTTCGGGGTCTGGATGTTCGGTGGGTCCGATCTGGCGCCTGCCATCACCGCGGCGGTGGCGGTCCTGATCATCGCCTGCCCTTGCGCCCTGGGTCTGGCCACACCGATCGGGATCATGGTCGGCAGCGGCCGCGGCGCCGAGATCGGGGTGTTCTTCAAACGGGCCGAGACCTTCGAACGATCGCGCCGGATCGACGTGGTGGTGTTCGACAAGACCGGCACCCTCACCGAAGGCCTGATGGCGCTCGCCGACGTGGTCACCGACGAGGACGAGCGTCGCTTCCTCTATCTGACCGCCTCGGTGGAGGCGGCCAGCTCCCACCCGATCGGCAAAGCGGTGGCACTCGGTGCCGAAGAACGGGACATCGAGCTGGGATCCGTCGACGAGTTCGTAAACCATGCCGGATTGGGCGTGAGCGGCACCGTCGACGGTGTCCGGGTGGTGGTGGGCAAGGCCAAGCTGGTGGCCGAGGCCGGCTTGCTCATCCCCGAGCGCTATTCCGAGGCTATGGAAGGTATCGAAAAAGCGGCGAAGACCGCCTTTCTGGCCGGGTGGGAGGGCGAGGTGCGGGGGGTCATTTCGGTGGCCGACACCCTCAAGCCAACGGCCAGATCCGCGGTGGCCGACCTGCGGGCCATGGGGGTCGAGGTGGCGATGCTGACCGGTGACAACCAGCGCACGGCCGCGGCCATCGCCTCGGAGGTGGGGATCGATCGGGTCCTGGCCGAGGTGTTGCCCGATCACAAAGTGGAGGAGATACGTCGGCTCCAGGCCGAGGGTCACATCGTGGCCTTCGTCGGTGACGGGGTCAACGACGCCCCTGCTCTCACCCAGGCCGATCTGGGAATAGCGGTCGGGACGGGTACCGATGTAGCCATCGAGGCCGGAGACGTCGTTTTGATGTCGGGCGACCCGGCGCTGGTGGTCCGGGTGATGCGACTCGCCCGCCGCACCTTCCGGACCATCGTCCAAAACCTGTTCTGGGCGTTCTTCTACAACGTCGCCGCCATTCCACTGGCCGCGATGGGGTTGCTGAACCCCATGATCGCCGCCGGGGCCATGGCCTTTTCGAGCGTCTCGGTGGTGGCCAACAGCCTCCGGCTCCGACGGTTCGGCACGTGAGACCCCGGCTCCGGTCGATTCGGCTTGGCAGCATCAGCCGAGGAGATGGCAACGTCGGACCTTGATGCGATGACCGAGATGGATGACCACACCCAGCACCACACCAAGCACGCGACCGTGGTTCTGGAGGTCCAGGGACTCAACTGGGCCACCCAGAAGGCGACAGTCGAAGCCGTGCTGGGAAGACGCCAAGGGGTAGTGGCAGTCGAGGCCAACCCGGTGGCGCAGACCGCCACTGTCACCATCGACACAGGACGCACCTCGGTAGCCGACCTGCAGAAGTGGGTGGAAGATTGTGGCTATCACTG
>DATHSX010000179.1:0-5155 GCA_035463935.1 Acidimicrobiia bacterium
CCAGGATCTGGCCTCGGCCCGGAATCGGGCCTCTTCGGCTGAGTCGTAGGGCTGCACTAATCGATCCTCCACGACCCATTCTGGCGCGCAGCCGATCCCGGTGGGATCGGTCTCAAGCGACTCGCCCGGTGCGGACCAGACTGATGTCCCCGGACACGGTCTTGGCTCGCAGCCGCATCCGGCGCTCGGGGTCGCCGCCACCCTGGCGGCGTGGGGGCAGACGGACGTTTCCCGAAAGGGAGTCGATTTCTGCTTCGACCCTGGTGCCCTCGGGCACTCCCACCGAAAGGTCGCCCGACATCGAGCTTGCCTCGACCTGGGGCCCGGTGCAGCAGCGCAGGTTGATGTCACCGGAGGCCGTCTTGGCTTCGGCCCGCCCTTCGGACCGATCGATGTCCACATCGCCCGACGCGGTGGATACCACAAGGTCACCGACCACGTCATGAATCCGCACATCCCCCGAGGCGGAGGTCACCTCACAGAAGGCAGTGCAGACATCCACCTTGACGTCGCCCGACGCCGTCTTCACTTCGACCGAGTGGACTGCACCCAGATCAATGTCGCCCGACGCGGTCCGGCCCACTACCCGCCCCAGGTCCACCCTCGCAAAGATGTCCATCGACGCCACCACGGCCTCCAGGTTGGTTCCGGCGGGCACCGCCGCCCGGATGTTGACGGAGCGTCCGCCAAACAGAGTGCGTTCCTGGCGGATGACGACGGTGTCGCCGAGTTGTTCGACGGTCACCAGGTCGGCTCCCGTTCCAGTCAAGTCGACTGTCACCGTCCCATCGAGACTCGGCGTCAAGTCGAGCCTGCCCGCGGAAACGCGGACCTGCACCAGGGGCGAGGGGGGAACATCGAATCGATACTGGCTCATAGGTCAAACGTCTCCGAGATTCGACGCCGGCTCGCCCGGCTGGTGCTGCTCGCCCGGCCAGCCAGGGTCTTGACCACCCAGGAGTTGACCGAATCACCGGAGTCGGTGGCGGCGCGTTCCACGATCTCTTTGATGGACGGAGGCAGGCGCAGCGTGATCCTGGCGTCGAAGTCCTCCTCGACCGCGGTCACCTGGGTCTCCTCGGCAGTGACCCGGATCGACGGCTCGCCATCAACCAGGGTGAGATCCACCCTGTGCCCGGGCAACTGAGCCCCCACTTCCTGAGCAGCCTGGTTGGCCAACTCGAAAGCGGCTTCCCTGAGCGCCGGCCGAAGCGCATTCAACATGGTCCGGCCGACGACCTCGATAGTGGGATCGGTGCCGCCGGCCAGGGCGAGTTGGGCCTCCACCGCGGCCTCGAGGTTGTTGAGAACTGCCGATGTCTGCATATGCGACTCTTATCGCTTGGTCTGCGGCAGCCGGCTCTCACCGGGCCTGGTGCTCTGAAAACGCTGCTCGCGGATGGCGCTGAGTGCCTGCAAGGTTCCGCCGATCATGTGCTCTCCTTCTTGTGACACCAAGATGATGTCATAAGAATGTCAAGTTGTCAACCCCCTGATGTCAGAGATTTCTTCGCCGTGGTAGGCCGGCGGATTCCATTCAGATGCGCTCGACGATCATCGCCATTCCTTGCCCGCCCCCTACGCACATCGTCTCTAGGCCAATGCTCTTGTCGAGGGTCTCCAAGTCGTTGAGCAGAGTGTTCATGATCCGGGCGCCGGTCATGCCAAACGGATGGCCGAGGGCGATGGCGCCGCCATGCGGGTTCAGCCGCGCGAGGTCGATCCCCAGCGCATCGACCACCGCCAGCACCTGGGCAGCAAAGGCCTCGTTCAACTCGATGACGTCGATGTCCGAGAGGCTCATGCCTGACAGCGCAAGCACCTTGGCCACCGCCTCGATCGGTCCTACCCCCATCACCTCGGGTGCCAGGGCGGATACCGCCGAGGCAATGATGCGCGCCCGGGGGGTCAGTCCGAGGGATCGGGCCTTCGATTCCTCCATGACCAGCACCGCCGCCGCCCCATCGTTGAGCGGGCACGAATTGCCCGCCGTGACGGTTCCGCCCGGTTTGAATACAGGTTCCAGGCTGGCCAGCTTTTCGATCGTGGTGTTGGGGCGGGGCCCGTCGTCGGCGCTGACCACCCGGCCGTCCGCCAGGGTCACCGGAGCGATCTCCCGATCGAAGAATCCGTTCTTCTGGGCCTCCACGGCCCGGTCCTGAGAGAGCTTGGCAAATTCGTCCATGCGCCGGCGGGTGATGCCGTATTGCTCGGCGACGTTCTCGGCGGTGAGACCCATGGGGATGTAGACCTGATTGATGAAGTCGGCACGATCGGAGTCGGCGAAGCGGGGATTGATATCCTCAGAGGCAAAGCCCTTGCCATAGCACCGAGTAATCGATTCGACCCCGGCGGCGACGTAGGTGTCCCCCTCACCGGCGGATACGGCATGGAACGCCATGCGGATGGTCTGTAATGAGGAGGCACAGAAGCGATTGACGGTGGTGCCGGGCACCGAATCCGGAAGTCCCCCGAGTAGGGCCGCGATTCGCCCGACGTTGAATCCCTGTTCGTGGTGGGTGAGTCCACAGCCGACCATGACGTCATCGACGTCCGACGGATTGAGCCCCGGAACCTTCTCCAGGAGCGAGCGGATCGCTATCCCGGCAAGGTCGTCTGCCCTGACATCGGCCAGGGATCCCTTGTAGGCGCGGCCGATCGGGGTCCGGGCGGCCGCGACTATCACCGATTTCGGGGCACCGTTGCGGGTCGGGATGGGCATGCTGGTCTCCTCACGGCGGGAACCCGCTCACGGTACCGTTGGTCTACAGAGACCCATGCCGACCCGAGCCGCCTCCGTTCTCGTTGTCCTCAGCCTGCTGGCCGCGTGCTCTGGTTCGGGTGCGACGACCTCAGCCACCTCGGCTCCCGGCTCCACCACCACGTCCACGACGATTCCGGCGACAACGGCGAGCACGTCGCCCGCGGGCGGCTGTGGTGAGGGCGAACCGATGGTCGAGCAGGGACCCATCATGAGCCGCAGTGAAGCATCCAGCGATGCCGAGCAAATCAGCGGCATCGGGTGGCAAACCGCGGCGGACTGCGAGGCGTTTCAGATTGACTTTGCGACCGATCAGGGCGCCCCCGCCACGACCGCACCCGGGGTGGATGCGGAGTTCATCAGAGAGGTGGGAGTGCTGCGGGTCAGCCTGGACGTGGAGATGACCACGATCTCCGACCAGCTCGTCGAAAGCGGCCTCGTCCAACAGATCTACGTCGTGAGGCAGGGCGATCGGAGTCTTTTCATCGACTTCCACCTGTCGAGACCGGCGGTCGCCCGGGTCATGGTCATGGGAACGCCCGCCAGAGTCAGCGTCGAGTTGCAGCCCGGCGGATCGGAATACCGGGCGGCACCAGCCATTGCCGACAACGTGGTGCTCCTTTCACCTCAGGAGGGTCCGGTCGAGGTGCCCGTGATCCTCAGCGGCTACTCACGCAACTTCGAAGCCAACACTGTGGGCCGCATCACCCAGGGCGACCGGGTGCTGGCCGAAGGCTTCACCACGGCCGCCGACTGGGCGGAGACCTGGGGTCAGTTCATCCTGTCTTTGACGCCATCGGGGTCGGGGGAAGCCGAACTCTTCGCCGGCGAGCAATCACCACAGGACGGTTCCGACCGGGGGGTGGTGGTAGCGATCCGGCTGCCGTAAGCCAGAAGAACCGTCCGCCGGATCAGTCGTCGAAAAGCCCGGCGATGGGAGCGACGACCAGAAAGCCGCCCGCCAGGTCGACCATCGGAACGAGGCTGGTAACCAGCGGCACGGGGAAGTCGCCTCGGGACGTGGCGATGGTCAAACGTGCCTGCGGTGCCTCGATGTCCACGGCCACCACCGAGCCGATAGGGACTCCAGCCGGATCGCGCACCTGGAGGCCGACGAGATCTTCCGGCCAGAACTCATCATCGCCCAGGTCCCGGCGCTGACCGATATCGATCGTCAACAGCGCTCCCCGCAGCGCCTCCGCCCCCTCCCGATCGCCTATCTCCCGAAAACGGACCAGCAGGATCTCCTCGACCGCCTGGGCCGAGCGGACTGTCAGGCAACGACTTCGGTCGGTTTGCAGCTCGCTACCCGGCCCGAACCGGGCGGGATGATCCGTCTCCGGGTGGACGACAACGGTCCCATCCAGCCCGTGGGGCCGCCCGACGATCCCCACTACCACCCGGTCCCCGGGTGACCCGGGCTGCTCGGGCCCGGCCGGCGAGGGTTCAATCGGCGAAGTCAACGCTGGCGACGATTCCCTCTTCGTCGGCCGCTGCCTGGACGAGCGTGCGGATGGCCCGGGCGGTTCGGCCCCGGCGTCCGATGACCCGACCCATGTCCCCGGGGCCTGTACGCACTTCGGCCAGGATCTCGTCCGGGCCCTGCTCGATGATGGTCACCTCGACCTGGGACGGATCGTCGACGATCTGGCCAACGGTGTAGTCGAGCACCTTCTTGACGATTGCACCCTTTGCCATCAGCCCTCCACGTCCGAAGGGCCGGCCGCGCCCGAGGCAACCGTGTGAATCTGGCCGGTGGCCACCTTGAAACGGGCCAGTGCCCCAGAGATCTCCAGCAGTTTTCGAACCGTGGCGGTGGGCTGGGCGCCTTTTCGGAGCCAATCGACCGCCTTCTCGTTGTCGATCTCCACCAGGGAGGGCTCGTGACGGGGGTCGTACCGGCCCACTTGTTCGAGGTAGCGCCCATCGCGCGGGGAGCGACCATCGATCACGACCACGCGGTAGGTGGGTTGCTTCTTCTTGCCGGTCCGGATCAACCGCATCTTGACGGCCATCGAATCACCTTCTGCCCTTGCTCTTCTTCTTCTTTTTCGTCGTCGATTGTGCCTTCTGGCCGGGACGCGAGGCCCTTCCCGTCGCCAAACCCGGGAGCCCCGGGAGCCCCCGGCCTCCCGCCAGCATTTTCATCATCTTCTGGGCATCGGCGAACTGGGAAAGCAAACGGTTCACGTCGGTCGGGGTCGTCCCCGATCCGGCCGCGATCCGGCGCTTGCGGCTGCCGCCGATGACCTTGGGATCCCGGCGTTCCTCGAGGGTCATCGAACGAATGATCCCTTCCACCCTGGCCAGGTCGCGATCTTCGACGTTGACCTGCCGGAGCAGGGAACCGGAGCCGGGAAGCATAGCAAGCACGTCTTTGAGCGGCCCCATCCG
>DATHSX010000180.1:0-4680 GCA_035463935.1 Acidimicrobiia bacterium
TCACCGGCCGGTACAACGAACGAACTCCCTCTGGGCGAGCAAACGCCAAGTCGAAGCGCGGACCCCGGTCCCCGCGGACCGGTAGCACCCAGGATAATGGATTTGGGCGGCAAACGTAGCGTCCGGGGGGAAGTAAATGACTTATTCCCCTTGCCGCCGGGCTCGCACTGGCAGAGGATCATGCCATAGGGCCGAAAGGGCCAGGCTGGTCCAGAAGGTCCGGAAAGGGGTTAGGCAAATGAGCACCCTTCTGATGCCGCCCCCGGAGACGAAGGATCGGGTGGAGCGACTACCCGAGATTCGTCCGGTCGAGCGGCGACCCCTCGCTCGCTGGCCATGGATTTTGGCCGTTGTCGCGATCATGTTGGCCGTCTTCACGATTCTCATCGTTCTACCGGAGCCGGTATCTGTGGAGATCCATGACTCCTGGATGAACGTCCCAATCCCGACGGTCGAGATCCATGATTCCTGGATGAACGTTCCGTCTCCCACGGTCGAGATCCATGACTCGTGGATGAACAGCGGCAACTGACAGGAAGAATTGGCCAGGAAGAATTGGCCGGTTCCAATCCGGCCAATTCTGGCTATGTGGTTTTAGCTATCTGGTCTTGTTCTATCTGGTTCCGCTCTATTTGGGCGAATGCAGCCGGTCAATCTTCCGCTCCAGCTATAACGGACCGGCTGAAACGGACCAGCTAAACCAACCAACTCTCGGCGACGACGACTCTCGAATTGTTACGGCGTCTTGATCTCCGCGGGACTCTTGATCTCCGCGGGACTCTGGGGAGCCGGCACTCGTTGTCCCGGCCTGGAGTCCTTGCGATGTCGGCTGAGGAGCACCGTCACGCCGACGGCGACCAGCACGAGGGGCCAAACCAGTTCTTCTCGAACCCAGTTCTGCCTTTCGACCAGGAGCCCGACGCCCACCAGCATGAGCAGGCCCGAGCCAAAGGAAATGCGCCGCTCGTCGAACGCGATTATTGCGCCGAGCCCCGCCAGCGCCAGGGGCCACCAGTCTTCGATCAACTCGCTCGACTCGACGACGCCCGTCGCGTCCAAGACGCCGAACAGCCCGAGAACCACGAGGACGAACCCGATCCATAACCGTACGGGAGTCATAAGTATCACCTCTTCGGCAATCATCAATTGCCCGCTCTGGCGCCGACAGGGCCATTTGTCCCTGCCCGAGCGCCCCACCAGCCTCCAGACTCGAGTCAGACGATCCTGTTTTGGTCGGTGCGGTGATCGACCTCGAGTGATTAGAGCTTGACCCCATGCGACCGTGGATTCTGGAATTGGCTGTAGACCGGGGGGTCTATCGCGTCGACCTGCGGAAGAAGACCTATGCGTACGCTGGGTCAAACCGGTCCCGGGGACACCTCTCCGTCGAGGAGAACGCCCGCAACAGACGGCAGCTCCATGGCCTGACCCGGGTCTTCCGCGACGGCACCACCAAGGTATTCACGGACCGCAGCTGGTCCTTCACCGAAGACACGCCGTGCCCCACATGTTTCGGTTGGGTGCCCCGGGACTCCCCCTGCGATCACGACAAGTACCAATGCCCGACGTGCGGACGGCGGCAGTGTCTGCTGCATTGGCGTTACCCGATGCGGACCCGCCGCGAGGCCATCCACTTCCTCAAATCAGCCCAGATCCAGACTGGCAGGCCGTGCTTCGTCCGCCCGATCGAAAGACAGCGCCGCGGCCACACAGCGGTGACGTGGAAGATCTTCACCTCGGAGGGCGACTATCAGTCCTATCTCGCCACAGGAAGACACCGCCGGTAGTGGCGGGGTGACCTCACGAAGGCTGGGTCCTTCGGCTCTGGGGCGACAGCAGGGCCCACGGGATCATGGGACCGTGACGACCGACTCCCCTCCCCTGGTCGAGCAACCAACCGGATCCTTATCCTTCCCCCAGCGCCTCCGGTGGCTGGACAATCTGAAGGTCGCCCTGGTCGCCGGCGTCATCGTGGCTCACGCCTTCATCACGTACGGGAACGTTGGATCGTGGCAATACAACGAACCGTCAGGCAACGACCTCTTCAATGTCATCGCTTCGCTGTCCGTATCGATCGGTGCCTTCTTTGCGATGGGTCTGTTCTTCCTCATTGCCGGCTGGTTGACGCCCCGCTCCCTGGCGCGCAAGGGGTCCCGGGTCTTCGTCCGGGACAGGCTCGTGCGGCTCGGCTTGCCGTTTCTTGCTTTCCTATTCCTGATCTATCCCCTCGTCGGGTGGATGGGAGATGGAATGGAGGGATCGGCGATCATCGCCTTACGAGAAGAAGTCGAAGTACTCGATCCCGGGCCCCTCTGGTTCGTGGCGGTGCTGCTGATCTTTTCGCTGGGGTACGTCGCCTGGCGGACGATCCGACCCGCGACGGGCCTGGCGCCGACGCTGGCCGGAAGCCATCTGGTCCGCCTGGGGGGTCTGGTGGCTATTACAACATTCCTGATCCGCCTCGAGTTCCCGATCGACTCGGTTCAGGTCCTCTGGCTGCATGTATGGATGTGGCCCCAATGCCTCGGCCTCTTCGCGTTGGGGATCCTGGCCGGGGAACGTGGTTGGCTCGACCCGGTGCCTGATGCCATCAGACGAGGAGCCGGAAGGTGGGCCGCCGCCGCCGTACTCCTCCTGATCGCGGCCTTCGCAGTCAGCCACGAGTCGGTCGATCCCTTTTCCGGTGGCTGGACCTGGCAGGCAACGGTGGTGGCGGCAACGGAAGGGACGATGTCGGTGGCGCTCGCCGTTTGGCTGCTCGCTTTCTTCCAGCGACGCCATAACCGGGGTGGTCCTGTCGCTCGCGCGGCCGGGCGGGCGGCGTTCGGGGCCTACATCTTGCAGGCACCGGTACTGGTGGGGATGGCCCTCGGCCTTCGTGGGCTGCCGGTGGCACCCGAGGTCAAATTCCTGGTCGTCGCCCCGCTTGGCTTGCTGCTGTCCTTCGCGTTGGCGTGGGGTCTCACCCGGGTCCCGGGGATCCGCCGCGTGATATGAGAGTGTGATCAGCGCCTCACTCCGGCCCGTCGACATTCACCACCGCCGGCCCGCTGCCCGTTCGCACTCCGATCAACACCCCCTCTTCACTATCCGGGTTCGACTCCCGGTGCACCAGGTTCTTGGGCACGTGCACGAAGTCCCCGGGCCCCGCCTCGACATGCTGGCTTCCTCCCGGCCCGAACTCGAAGCTCCGGCGACCACTGACCACGTATATGTAGGTGTCGTACTCGCCGTGGTGATGCCAGCCCGAGGACCTCTCGGCAGCGGTCCGCACCAATCCCGCCCAGATGCCATCGCCCGCGAACGCCTCCTCCCGGACCATACCCGAGGTTGCATCGGCGGCGGACACGACCCGCTCCCCGCTACGGACGACCTCTATCTGCCTCATCGGTCACCTCCTTCATCGCACGAGAAACGCGCCATCGATCTCCAGGCCACACACGGTTGCCAGGGAGATTCAACCTACAGGCGAAGGAGCCCGGGCGGACCAGGCAGTGCTTCTGATGGGCGAATTCGGCGACCTCATATCGGGGGCCGCAGTCCGGGCCGCACCGCTGTCGATATGTACGATTGACCGGGGCGGCACGATCGGGGGAGGGACATCGTCACCGTCCCCGCAGGCACGAAAGGCGGTCGAGGTGGTGTTGCCAGGAGGAACCGGATGAATGTGCAGGCGATCCATGACCTGATCCGAGTGGTGCCCAAGGCCGAGCTGCATGTTCACATCGAAGGGACGCTCGAGCCGGAGCTGATGTTCGATATCGCCAGGCGCAACGGGGTCAGGATCCCTTTCGTCGACGTGGACGCCATCCGGGCTGCCTATCGCTTCACCGACCTCCAGTCGTTCCTGGACATCTACTACCAGGGTGCCGCCGTGCTGCGCACCGAGCATGACTTCGATGACCTGATGTCGGCCTATCTAAGCCGCGCCTCCGCCGACGGTGTCCGCCATGCCGAAGTCTTCTTCGACCCGCAGACCCACACCGCAAGAGGCGTCACCTTCCCGGTGTTCATGAGTGGGTTCCAGGCGGCCATCGCTCGGGCCGAGCAAGAGCTGGGGATCACGGCCGATCTGATCTTGTGCTTTTTGCGTCACCTCGGACCGGAGGCGGCAGCCGAGACCCTCACCGACGCGGAGCCTCATCTAGGCGGTGTGGTGGCAGTGGGAATCGACTCGTCCGAAATCGGGCACCCACCCGAACCCTACGCCGAGGTGTTCGGCCGGGCTCGCGCCCTAGGCCTGCGGACCGTAGCCCACGCCGGTGAGGAAGGACCAGCCTCTTACATCTGGGGGGCGTTGGACACGCTGAAGGCGGAGCGGATCGACCACGGCATCCACTGTGTCGAGGATCCTGACCTGGTCCAGCGACTCGCCGACGAACGTATCCCACTCACGTTATGCCCGGTCTCCAACCTCAGGATCCAACAGTTCGACCGGATGGAAGACCACGTGCTGCCGCAGCTCATGAAGGCAGGTCTTTTGGTCACCATCAACTCCGACGACCCCGCCTACTTCGGAGGCTACGTCGCCGACAACTACCGAGCGGTGGCCGACGCTTTCCAATTCGGTGCTGCCGAAGTAGTCGACCTGGCTCGCAACTCGATCGAAGCCTCCTTCCTCGCCAACACCAAGAAGGAGCGACTGCTCGACGAACTGAACCGGATCGCGCAGGATCCCCT
>DATHSX010000181.1:0-2927 GCA_035463935.1 Acidimicrobiia bacterium
ATGGCAGCTGCCCGACCTGCCGGCGCTGGGCCAGCCCGATCGTCCTTCATGAAGTGACCTTCGACCCTCCGGGCCGCCCCCGTCTCTATCGACAATGAGGGAGAGAAGGAGGTGCCCTGTAGATCGCAGGTCGTTGATAGCGCCTCTGATGGCCGTTTTGCTGGCCGCGTGCGCCAATGCCGGGGGCTCTGCTGACACCTCCCAAACGTCATCCTCGACGACCGCTTCCGTGTTTCCGACGTCAACAGACACAACGGACCTGGGTCACGCGCCAATCGAGGCCTTGACTCGGAGCATCACGGTCGGCGGTGTCGGGTCCGAATACGCCGCGCCCGACCGATGCATCTTGAACCTGGGGATCACGAGCAGGCGACCGACCGTGGACGAGGCCAGCCGGGCGGCCGCCGCCTCGGCCGGAGCCATGAGGGAGGCGCTGACGACTGCCGGAGTCGAGGCTCAGGACATCCAGACCTCGGAGTTCTCGATCTCCCCGTACTACGACGAGTATCCGAACCTCGTCGGCTATGAGACCCAGCTGGCCTATCGGGTCACCATGCGGGACGTTGACGCAGTCGGCACCATCCTGGCCAGCGTGATCACCGCCGGCGGCGACGACGTGAGGGCCTGGGCAGTTCGCTTCGAGACCGACCCGGACGGGCTCGTCGACGTGGCCAGGACCGAAGCCTGGGAGGATGCCAAGGGGCGGGCGGAAGCGCTCGCGGCTCTGGCCGGCGAACCCCTCGGTGAGGTGCTCGATGCTCATGAGAAGGTGCTGCTCACGTCGCCTCAAGGAGACATGCAGGGCGGCGAGGGGGATGCAGCCCAGTTCGACATCCCCGTGTCGCCGGGTGTATCCGGCGTGATAGTGCTGTTGACGGTGACGTTTGCGATCGGCGAGTAGGCGCCGTCGAGGCGTGTACCCAATTGGTGCACCCAGACGGTAGATGCCAGAGGAGGCGAGCACCTGGGCACTGAGGCCTTCGGGTCGCCAGGCTACCTCCCTGACTGGCATCACATCGTTCCGCCCAGCGCTCAGGTGCAGTTGTAACAGGACGTCGTTCCGCTTAGCGGAGGGTGCGGGAGATGGGGAACCCTCCGCTGTGGATGATCTCGCCGTCGTCGGTTACCACGATCACCTCCCGGGCCCGAACCCGGATGGTGGCGAGGACGTAGCGATAGGTGTGCTCGGGTTGGAAGAAGACCTTGTGGCCCCAGAGATCGAGCACGCCGTTGGAGCGAATGAAGCGGACGGCCTCGATCCGGCCCCGAGCCGGCAAGCTGGTCGGGGGCCGGTGGCGCTTGGGGGGTGGGACGAGATCGATGCCTCGGGCCGCCTGCTCGGGGGTGGCCCCGGCGTGAGCGCTATAGCGGTGGTGGCGATTGTGAAAGGCCTCGAAGTCGCTCGCCTCGGAGGGGGATGAACCGTGGTGTCACCCCCAGGTCAAGGCAGGTGGCGACCACGGGACCGAACTGGGAGGAACGGGGTGGGATGGCTCCTCGGAAATTGGAGTGGTTGTCGAGCTGGACGATGCGGGGAGGTCCGAGGCGATGCCACGACGCCACCAGGGCCGCGGCCAGACCCGGCGGCCAGAGCCGTTCGATGATCTCGGTGGCGACCCGGTGGCTGCCGATGTCGATGATGTTCAAGACGCTGAAGCGCACACCACCGTCGAGATGACGGGGGCCGAGCAGATCGCTTTGATGGCCGACACCAGCTCCCCCAGGAAGCGTCCACGGGTAGGGCACACCCTTGGCTTCATATCGGGCCTGGCGTCGACGGGGCCTGGTCAGACCCTCAGCGGCCAGGATCCGGTTGATGGTCCACGGCTCGGGAACGGGCCACAGGCCGAGACGTCGAAGTTCCCAGGCGATGGCGACGGCGCCGAATTGGGACCGGGGATTGGACGCCAAGCGGGACTCGCACCTCGACGACGGCTCTCCTGACCTGATCGGGCGTGCGCCGGGGGCTGGTGAGGGGAGCCCGTGATCGGTCGAGCGCCCAATCCGGAGAATCGCCATCCTGGGCGCGGGTCACCCACTTGCGCACCCATCGTGCTGCGGCCGAGCTCCTTGGCGATCTCTGTCGGACTTTCACCAGCAAGACGACGCCGCACCGCTTCCATTCGCAGTTTCCGCTCTTCCACCGCTCATCGCCTTGCTGCTGTACTCGCTGGGGTGACTGCTACGCAGCAAGTCCCGACCGATGACCATCCGCTGGATCTGGATGGCGCCCAGCGCTTGGAAAGCGCGATAGCGGCACATCTTGGGCGGCAGGTTCAGACAATCAGCCGTTGGGCATCGTTTTGAGAAGCCGATGCCAGGGGTGGTCGGCGACGAGATGGGCCGTGAGGAATGCCCGTTGGCGCTTGTCGAGGACCGGAGTCACCCGCTTGGCGTCGGCATGGTCCTTGGGACGGAGATCTCTGCTCTTGAAGAGCAGATGAAGGTCCGGAGCCAGATACGGAACATTCGACCGTGTCCCAAGCACCGCCCTCTCCCATGGTCGGGTTTGTCCAAGACGGGATGGTGGCTCCCACTCGAGAAGAAGCCTGCGATTACCACTTGTCTTGGGTCCCACCAACACCTTGGTAATTCGCGACGCCCGACGTGCCGCGACGAGGCTTTCGACGAGAAGCAGGCGGAGTATCGGCCTCACGGTCTCCTCGGTCACGGCAGCATGCCGTAAAGGTTCGACGGATTGTCCATTTCTCTGAAACCGAAACCGCGTTCGAAAGGAATGGGTTCGCCGAACAGGACATTCCGGATGGCAATTTCGGTCAAGTGATCTGGGGAGTAGGTTCGCCCCTGTACGTTGTATGACACGTCGCGCAGCAAGCCGACAACGCTCCATTCATTCTCTCGAATGAGTGTGACAGTGACCTGCCGTGTCGTTTCAGCCGTAAAGGTTGATTCAACTGAGCTGACTC
>DATHSX010000182.1:0-6396 GCA_035463935.1 Acidimicrobiia bacterium
TCCGGGTGCTGGTCCTCCTCTTCCTCACCTTCGTCGGCATCTCCCTGGTCAACGTGCCGCTGGCGACCATCCGGCAGTCGTACACCCCCACCGCCATGCTCGGCAGAGTGATAACCGCCGCCCGGACCATTGGGTGGTCGACGCTACCCATGGGAGCCTTGCTCGGCTCAGCCCTCGCCGACAGCACCAACTACGCCGATGTGGCGGCGGCCACTCCGCTGTTGCTCATCGCCACCGCGGGGTGGTTGGTCTTCACGCCGATATGGTCGGACACGCTCGGACGAGTCCGTGGTCGTCGCATCTCCGCGTAGATCGGCAAAACACGCCACCTCAAATCCCGCGTTCGCTAGCAACCCGTCGATAACGTTCGGGGCTCTTGGGCTTGCCCACAGATTGATAGTCAGTCGGGAGGAGTCAGATAGCGGGATCTCGAAAGCGATTCAACGACCTGAACGCTGACCACCGTGGTGGTCACAAGCGAAGGAGGATCTGATGGCTGCGAAGAAGGCTGCTGCCAAGAAGGCGACCAAGAAGGCGCCCGCCAAGAAGGCGACCAAGAAGGCAGCAAAGAAGAAGTGACCACGAGAGCCCCCGGAAAGACCGGGGGCTCTCTCAACTCCTGTCCTCGATCTCCCAGGCGTGATCGAGGACGTGCCAGGCGATGCGACGGGCGGCATAACGCACCGGCCAACCCCGCTCTGTCAATGGCTCTCCCGAGCCTCCCTCACCGATCCGTCTCAGGGTCTCATCCCGGATGGCGGCCACCATCTTGCCATCGCGGGGCGCGGGCGCCTTGTGCTTCACGCCGAGCTTGCGGAGATAGGCCATCTCGGCCGCCAGAACGTGGTCGACTATCTGGTCACGGTCCCGCCCCCCGCCGCGGGGTCCTTTGCGCAGTTCCGCGGGGGCGGCGGCCACCACTTGATCGAACACCACCCAGGCAGCGCCGACCAGCGCCAGCATGCGCGACATCGCCCTGCCGCTCATCGGTACTCGATCTTCCTCGGCCACCATCCCCGGGGCCCCGAACTCCGTCGTGGCGTTTCCCGCCAGAGTCTCGATTACTACCGAGCCGGCGACCCGGTCCGGGTCGAACGCCGTCCCCGCCTCCCTCGCCACGATCTGATAGCGAGGGGCGTAGACGGCGAGGGCGGCCATTGCTCCCTCGGGGTCCCGGCCCGATCGACACCAGCCGGGCCAATCGATCGCACTGGCAAACGTCCGCCTGCTCCCGGTCTCCACAACGACCCGGGTGAGCGCCGCCTTCGTCAAGGAGTGGTGCCGGGGGCGACGACGCCGCTCAAGTAGGTCGCCTCGCGCGCCCCGCGCAGACTGGCGGTCAGGATCACCAGGGCCGCCGCGAGCACGCCCATCACCAGTGTGGGAGGGAGTCCGGCGGCAGCCGCGGCCGCGACGCCCACCCCAATCTGGATCAGGATCATCATTCTCCGCACCGGCTCGCGCCACGCCTCGAACCGGGCATGGAATGCCAGCAGGGCGGCGGGTGTCGCGAGACCAGCCGATAAGTAGACCGCCAGTCCCCGCACCAGCCCGAACAGGCTCCCCAGACCCAGGGCGGCCAGCGGATGGGCGATGAGCCCACCCATGAGGATGAGCAAGAAGACCCCGGCGGTCATGATGTAGGTGGCGAGACCAACCCCGATCTGCCACCCGAACCCTGCGCCGTAGACCCAGGCGCGATATCGGTCGAGCCAGCGTTCATTGACCTGTCGGGTGTGGCCGGGGATTCGAAAACCTCCGACTCTTCCGTCAGACGCCGCCGCCAAGAGCGCCGCCACGGCGGTCACGCCGAGGGCGACACCGGCAGGGATTTCGATCACGTGGCCCCCGAGTGCCGCGACCGCCATCACGCCCCCGAGCGTGGCCCCCCCGACGACCGAGCCGGCCACAAACCAGGCCGCAGTTGCCCGAAAGCTATGCCCGCGCCCCGCCTCGGCCAGCGGCATGATGGTGGACAGCATCGAGAGGCCGCAGGGGGACCAGATTGAGCGGACGGCGGCGGCCACCGCCACGACCGAGGCAAGGATCGTCAGAACCACCATCCGGGCTCCATTCTCGTCGGGAGCAGATCGGGGCAGGTTAGACCTTGGGCTCCTACCTAACCTGCCTCCCCGCACGTTCCATCACCCGGAAACCCACGATGAGCCAACCTGTCCAAGATGACGTCGTCATCGGCCTGTCACCCCCCGACGGCCTGACCCTGAGCGCGTTCAGCCTGTTGGTGCTGATCGGGGGTGGCAACTTCGTGGCGGTCAGCATCAACGTGGAAGAACTGGACCCTTTCTGGGGCGCCGCGCTGCGCTTCGGCTTGGCCGCGATCGGTCTGGGAGCCGTGGTGGCCGTGCGCCGGCTCTCCCTGCCCCGTCAGGGCGCCCTGGCCCGGACTCTGCTGTACGGCACCCTCAACGTCGGTCTCGGGTACGCCTTCGCCTACTGGGCGCTGGCGCGGGTCCCGGCCGCCATCGGCTCCATCGTGATCTCGTCGGTGCCGCTGGCCACCTTCCTCTTCGCCATCGCCCACCGCCAGGAACGCTTTCGCTGGCGAGGTTTGCTCGGAGCCGTGGTGGCAGTGGCCGGGATCGCCGTCATCTCTGGCGGCTCGAGTGGCAACGGACTCGATCTGATGTCGCTCCTGGCGCTGGTGGGGGCGGTGGCCTGTTTCGCCGAAGGAGGAGTCGTTGCCAAGGGCATCGCCGGTACTCCACCGTTGGTCACCAACGCCCTCGGCATGGCCACCGGCGCCCTGATCCTGCTGGTGGCCTCACGGCTGGCGGGCGAGGCCGTGATGCTGCCCACCACCACCAGGACCTGGGTGGCTCTGACTTACCTGGTGCTGCTCGGTTCGATCGCCTTTTTCGCCATCTTCCTCTTCGTCCTCAGTCGCTGGACGGCCTCGGGTGTCTCCTACTTCACGGTATTGATACCGATCGTCACGGTGACACTGTCCGCGTGGCTGCAGGCCGATCCGATCACTCTCCCAATCGTGGTTGGCGGTGCTCTGGTACTGGTCGGCGTCTGGGTGGGAGCCCTCGCTACCGAACGGACTGCCGCGCGCCGTTAGGTAGATTGCGCAGACCGACGAGCAGGAGGAAAGGTGCTCAAGAAGGGTCAACGCGTCGAGGAGATGACCAAGAAGACCGGTCAGCGGCCTCGCACCGGAGTCGTCATCAGCCTACGCGACGACGAAGTCGAGGTCCGCTGGGACGACGGCCACGTGTCCAGCCTGATCGGCGCGTATCTGCGCCCGATCGCTCAGGGAGCCGGGTCCGAGCGCAAGTAGTCCAACTCGGCCACCAGCGGTTTGGGAGCGACCACGCGATAGGCCTGCTCGACCAATCCGGCGATCTCGTCCCAGTCGACGCGAACGTCCAGGTACACCCCCAGCCAACCCCGGTGCCCCACATAGGGCGGGACGAAGAACCGATCAGCACCCGCGCCCACCAAAGCCTCCTGAACCCCGGGGGCGGCAGCGCACCAGAATCCCAGCCGGTCGTCGTGGTGATGGTCGGCGTAGGTGACGAAGCTCTTCTTATCCCGGATGAACCAGGTCGGCTCACCGTGGCTCAGCCGCTCCGTCGTGTGGGGGAGGGCGAGACACAAGCTCCGCAAGATCGGCAGCGGATCAGCAGGCACCGGACCATTTTGCTCACCGGCGGGACTCACTGTCGATGTCGCGGGACCTTCCGGTGCCAGTCGCGGCCCGGGAGCGGCCGCCGCGGTTTGCATCCGCCGGACGCCGGGTACCGCCCTCCCGCGAGGTAAGAGGAGGTCGCATGCCGGTTCACCGCGGCAAGGACGCCAAAGGGCCCTTCTACCAGTGGGGGCAGAGCGGCAAGAAGTATCGCTACTCCTCCGGCGACAAGGAGGGTCGGGAGGGCGCCAAGAAGAAGGCGGAAAGGCAGGGAGGGGCGGCCCGGGCCGCCGGGTACAAAGGTTGAGAGAGGGTCGGCAGGCTCGGGCTGCGTAGGGTGATGTCGTGGGCAAAGACGAAGAGGTGGTCGACTCCCCGACGGGTTGGGTGGCCCAGCACATCAGGAGCTACACCGAAAGCGAATCCTAATTCGGACGTCGAAGGGGACGAGAGCGACGCCTGCGGACCACAGGCCTCCCAACAGAGGATCGTTCCCGGGCCGAAGTCGATACCTGTCTCGTTCAGCCCTCAGTCGCCCTGTTGGACCTCCCGGAGATACCCGACGATCAGCCGGATCTGCGCCTCATCCAGGGTGCCTCCGAAGGCCGGCATCTCGTCCTTCCCTTCGGTAATCCGCAGCACCAGCCGATCATCCGACTCCTCTGCGGCATCGGAGCCGGGGCCCAGTTCCGGAGCCACCTCCCCTCCTGCGAGGTCCACACCGTGGCAGGCGGAGCAGGCCAGGTTGAACAGATCCTTTCCCGTCAGGTTCTCCTGGGCGAGGGGGAAGCGCCAATCGGGAAAGTCGGGCGACTCCTCCTCCAGAGACCGCAGGTAGACGGCGATCGCCTCGATCTGTTCCTGGCTCAACGATCCGCCGAAGTCGATGGAGTAGGCGGCCATAGGTGAACCGGGAATCCCCACTGCGATCAGCTGACGAACCTGTTCGTCGGTCACCGACTGGAGGAACTGCTTGGAGTTGAGCGCCGGCCCCAGCCCTCCGTGCGCCTCGATCCCGTGGCATTGGGCACAATTGTCGACGAACAACTCGGCGCCCGAAGCCGCCAGGTTGGCAGCCCGCAATTCCCGGGCCTCGGCCCGGCTCCCCGGCTCGATCGCTCTATAGATGGGGAAGGCGAACGCGAAGCTCAGGAGCAGGACCGCGCCCCATCGCATCCAGCGCAGGGTGGAAGCCGCCAATGCCTGGTCTTCGGGATGGTCGAATGGCATCTGTCATCCCCCGTTGGTACAGGAGGGGCCGCGGGCTGGCTCGTCCAGGCTCTCGAGGCCGAGGGGAGGACCCTCCACGACCGCTCCGGTATCGATGGAGACCACCCCGTCGATGATCTCGACCCGGAAGCGATCCATCCCCCGCGGGCTGGGTCCGGAGCGGTACTCGCCCGCCCGGTTGAAGACCGACCCGTGACAGGGGCACTCGAACTGCCCCGAACTCTCACACCAGGGGACCCGGCACCCGAGGTGGGGGCACTTCCACCAGATCGCCACCACCTCACCGTCGACTTTGGTGAGATAACCGCGGGCGGTCGCGATCTCGACCACTCCCTGGTCGGGAACGAGTTCTGGCGGCACTCCCTTCACTATCCCCCCAAAGCCGGCGGGGGTGGTCGGCCGCAGGATGTCCCAAGAGGTCCACACTCCGGCGGCCCCGATCAGGCCTGCCCCCCATTTCCAGATCCGGGCCAAAAAGTCCCGCCTGCCGAACAGCTCTCTCATAGCTCTCCATACCATTCGTCCCACGGCCACACCCAGGCCCAGTCCGGGCCTCGAAACGCGAACCCGATCAAGGTCAGGACCACCCAGACCACTAGGAAGATGGTGAAGGTCCACACAGCCACCTTCCGCAACCGCGGCCGGCGGGCCGGGTTGCGGTCGATATAGGGAAGTGCGACCAGTCCAATGACGATGGCGCCCGGCACCAGGACGCCGGCCACCACCGGATGGAAGTGGCTCAGCAGTTCCTGCAGCCCCACGAAGTACCAGGGGGCCTTCTCCGGATTGGGCGTCACGTTGGGGTTGGCGATCTCCCGCAGAGGGGCATCGAACAGCAGCGACACCACGAGCGTGACGATCAGCACCACCAGGGCCGCCACGGCGTGGCGCACCAGCAGGTGGGGCCACACCATGACCAGCCGCTGCTCCTCCGGTACCTTGCGCTGCCCGGCGGCCGGACGGCCCGGAACGATCCCCAGCACCCGCTTCTCGCCGGCCAGGGTCGGCTCGTCATTCATCGCCGGCTCCCGTCTCCACGTCCAGCATCGAGTCTTTGCGCCATCGCCACAGATGCACGGCCAGCACCACCACCACCAACGCCGGAAGGACGGCGACGTGAAGCACGTAGAAACGCAGAAGTGCTGCCGACCCCACCTGCGGTCCGCCGAGCAGCATCTGCTGCACCTGCCGACCGACAAAGGGCACGAAGCCGGCGATCGAGGTGCCCACCGTCACCGCCCAGTAGGAGAGCTGGTCCCAGGGCAGCAGGTAGCCGGTGAAGGACAGCAACAAGGTGAGCAGGAGCAGGACCACCCCGATGACCCAGTTGAACTCCCGGGGCGGTTTATAAGCGCCCCGGTAGAACACCCGGGCCATGTGGGCCGCCACGGTCACCACCATCAGATGGGCTGACCAGCGGTGGACGTTGCGGATGAACTGGCCGAACCCAACCTCGCTCTGCAAGAACTGGATGTTGCCGTAGGCCGAGCCCGGGCTGGGCACATAGAAGAACA
>DATHSX010000183.1:0-7313 GCA_035463935.1 Acidimicrobiia bacterium
CCCCGTGAGTCACCTGATCGCCGACTACGTTCACCCCCGAGCGAAGCTCCGGGAACCTAGCGATGGCGACCGGGGTCCCTAGATCGGCCAGGGCCACGACATAGGGCAGGGTCGCATTGGTCAGGGCGTAGGTGGACGTATGGGGCACCGCCCCCGGAATATTGCCGACCGCATAGTGGACCACCTCATGAACCAGATAGACCGGATCCTC
Source organism: Acidimicrobiia bacterium (assembly GCA_035463935.1). Taxonomy (GTDB): domain Bacteria; phylum Actinomycetota; class Acidimicrobiia; order Spongiisociales; family ZC4RG35; genus DATEEG01. Next base: position 212 of record DATHSX010000183.1, read on the forward strand.
GTGGGTGGTCTCGCGACTGGTCTCGAAGCAGCCCCCCTGGTCGATGGCCACGTCGACCAGGACCGCCCCCCGCCTCATCGCCCGCACCATGTCCTCGGTCACCAGTTTGGGAGCCGAGGCTCCTGGTACCAGCACGGTGCCGATGACCAGGTCCGCGCCCAGGACCTCCTGTTCGATGGTCAGCCGGTTCGATGCCACCGTGGCCAATCGTCCCTGGTAGATCGAGTCGAGCCAGCGCAGCTTGGCCAGATCGCGGTCCAATACCACTACCTCGGCCTGCATCCCCGCCGCGATGGCAGCGGCATTGGACCCGGCGATACCGCCACCGATCACGACTACCTTGCCCGGGCGGACTCCGGTCACTCCGCCGAGCAGGATTCCCCTCCCGCCCTGGGCCTTCTCCAGGAAGTAGGCGCCGACCTGGGTGGCCATCCGCCCCGCAATCTCGGACATCGGCGCCAGTAGCGGCAGGCTGCGGTCGGTGAGCTGCACAGTCTCGTACGCAATGGCGACGATCCCGCGGCTGCGGAGCCCCGCGGCCAGTTCCGGATAGGCCGCCAGGTGAAGGTAGGTGAAGAGCAGCTGACCGGGCCGGAACATGCCAATCTCCGCGGTCTGGGGTTCTTTCACCTTCAGAATCATCTCGGCATCGGCAAAGATGTCTTCGGCGGCGTCGACGATGCTGGCGCCCTGCGCGGCGTATTCCTCGTCGTGGATGGTGGAACCCTCCCCGGCGCCCCGTTCTATCAACACGCGATGACCGCGATCGACCAGCTCCCTCACACCGACCGGGGTGAGGGCCACCCGGTACTCGGAGGTCTTGACTTCGCCCGGTACGCCGACGATCAACTGGCGTTCCTTCGTCGCTCCCACATCATCAACGCCACCAGGGTCTTCGAGTCGCTTATCTGGCCGCGGTCGATCCTATCGAGTGCCTCCTCCAGCGGCACCGAAACCACCTGCAAATGGCGCTCCTCTGCCCCGTCGGGAACCCGGTTGCCGAACTTGAGCCCCGTGGCGGCATAGATGTGGATCACCTCGTCGGTATAGCCCGGGGACGGAAACATGGAGGTCAGCCACACGATGTCGGCGGAGGTTGCGCCGAGCTCTTCTTCCAGTTCCCGCGCGGCGGCTGTGGGCAGGTGCCGGTCGGTGGGATCGATCTTGCCGGCGGGGATCTCGAGCACCTGCGCCCCGACCGCGGTCCGCCATTGCGACACCAGCCAGACGATTCCGCCTTCCACCGGCAGGACCGCCACGCCGCCCGGATGCCTGACCACATCGCGGGCCACGGCCCGTCCGCTCGGGTCCAGCAGGTAGCGGCGGTCGAGATGAAGGAAGACACCGGTCGCCAGCCGGCGGTGCCCCAGCGTCTGAAAGCTCACTGCCGGGTGAGGTGGTCGACCTCGACGGGGCTGGCAAGTGCTGGCGGCGGTAGCCGTTGCCCGCGGCGCCGTTCAATGGCCGCCTCGATGAGACCCGAGAACAGGGGATGGGGATCGTCGGGGCGGGACTGGAACTCGGGATGGGCCTGGGTGGCCACGAAGAACGGGTGTGATTTCTCCCCGCTCTGGGGCATCTCGATGAACTCGACCAGGTTGTCGTCCGGCGACATCCCCGACAGGACCAGACCTGCCGATTCCAGATCCTTGCGGTAGCGGTTGTTCACTTCCCAGCGATGACGGTGCCGCTCATAGATCACCTCCTGGCCATAGAGCCGGCGGACCAGCGTGCCTTCGACCAGCTTGGCCGGGTAACGACCGAGCCGCATGGTTCCCCCCATGTCGGCCACCCCTTGCTGGCTTTCCATCAGATCGATCACCGGATGCGCCGTGGTCGGGTCGAATTCGGTCGAGTTGGCATCGTGATAGCCGAGCACCGATCGGGCTACCTCGATCACCGCGCACTGCAGGCCCAGGCACAGGCCCAGAAAGGGAATCCCGAACTCGCGGGCGTACCTGATGGCCTGGATCTTGCCCTCTACTCCCCGGGAACCAAACCCGCCCGGCACAACGATCGCATCGACTCCCTCCAGGTAAGTAGAGGCAAGCAAACCGGTCAGTTCCTCCGAGGGAATCCAGCGCAGGTCGAGTTTCCTCCCGTGCTGGGCCGCCCCATGGCGCAGCGATTCCACCACCGACAGGTAGGCGTCGGGGAGGTCCACGTATTTGCCGACGATTCCGACGGAGACAACTTCGGTGGCAGCGGCGGCTCGTTCGACCATCAGCCGCCACCCGGCGAGATCCGCCGGAGGGGTCGTCAGTCCGAGGCGATCGCATACCACTCCGTCGAGCCCCCCCTGATGCAGAAGCAGCGGCACTTCATAGATGTCGGCCGCGTCCGGGGCAGCGATGACCGCCTTAGGGACGACATCACAGAACAGGGAGATCTTGCGCCGCACCTGGTCGTCGATCGCACGGTCGGAACGAACCACGATGACGTCGGGATGGATGCCGTGGCTGCGCAACTCCGCCACCGAGTGCTGGGTGGGTTTGGTCTTGAGCTCTTCCGAAGAGGCGATGAATGGGACCAGTGTCACGTGTATGAAGAGGACCGATTGGCGACCGATGTCGTTGCCAAACTGGCGGATGGCCTCGAGAAATGGAAGGCTTTCGATGTCGCCGACCGTCCCGCCCACCTCGGTGATCACCACGTCCACGTCCTCACCGCCCACCCGTCGAATGCGCGACTTGATCTCGTTGGTGATGTGGGGAATCACCTGTACGGTGTCACCCAGGTAGTCCCCCCGCCGTTCCTTCTGAATGACCGACAGGTAAACCGATCCCGCCGTCACGTTGGACGTCCGCCGCAGATTCTCGCCGGTGAAGCGCTCGTAGTGACCCAGGTCGAGGTCGGTCTCGCCACCGTCGTCGGTGACGAACACCTCGCCGTGTTGGAAGGGGTTCATGGTGCCGGGGTCGACGTTGATGTACGGGTCGAGCTTCTGATTGACGACCCGGAGCTGGCGGGAACGAAGGAGACGCCCGAGGGAGGCGGCGGTGATGCCCTTGCCGAGCGAGGAAACGACCCCACCCGTGACGAACACATACTTTGTCACGGAAGGTCAGAGTACCACCGGACCTGACCCGGCCTGTGATTTGCACGGAGCGCCTGCCGGTGGACGTCCTCGTCCCACCACTCCCCCGGCCCAACCGCCGGGGAGGAGCACCATATCTGTGACAGCTTCTATCTCTCGACAGCCCGAGCGGCCAAATCGTGCCGGCGCGGTCTGCGCCTGCGCCCCACCCACTCGGCGCCGAGGAGCACCAAGACGACCCCGACAGCCACTCCAAACACGGCCACGGCGCCGCCGACCGAACTCATTGCCTCAGGCGCGAAGAGCAGAGTGCCCGCCAGGACGATCATCACCGCCCCCCCCACCAATTTGAGGATTCGGCCGGCGCGTTCTTCCAGCTTGGTGGCTCGCATGGCGATGACGGCCGCCCCGAACACGACCAACTCGTCGAGCAGGAACACCACCATGTACAGCGCGAACAGGGGGATCGCCCCGGCGGGCCCCACTCCCCGGGCGCTCAGGAGGTTGGCCCAGAGGAGCGGGTATCCGGCTGTGCAGGGTGTCTCCAGTACGGAGACGCCGACCGCCAGGAGTGCCGTCCCGCCCAGGGCAACCGGCAGAGTTTCGCTGCTGACCGTCACCGCCCGCATCCGCTGGTAGAGGGCCGGCTTCCTCCTCTCGGGGATGGAAAGAGAGATGCCCCGCCGGTACCAGAACCAGTCCTTCAGATTGATCACCCCAAAGCCAAGCGCTACGACCGCCATGGCCGCCCTCACCCACGCCTGGTTGGCGGCGTAGGACAAGAAGCTGTAGATACCGGCGATGTAGAGCCCGTAGAGCGCGGCGGTGACCGCCAGGAAGGTCCCTCCGATTGCCAGAACCCGTCGTCGGGACCCGGTGCGAAGCACCAGGGCGAGCAGGATGGAGAGCACCCACAACGAACAGGGATTGATGCCATCGACGAGAGCGATGAGAACGGTGGAGGCCAGCAACGACCCCCCACCGACATCCACCTCACCGACCACGGGCAGGTTCACGACGTCTGCCGGCTCGCCAGTTGGGGTCGAGGGCACCGGGGTTGGGGCGAGAGCCGATGCCACGGCGGAGCGGACCTCCTCGCCGATGGCGTCATCGAAGCCCTCCCACACCCGGTCGTCGAAAAGGGTGGTGGGGACCGAGCGAGCCTTGAGACCGCGCGCTTCCATGGTGGCGACGAACAACGTCCGGTTGGCGTCGTTGTACCAGACCTCGTAGCCGATGACTTCCAGCTCGGGGAACTCCGCAGTGAGGCCGGTCAGAAACTCCCACTCCGCCTCGCAGTGCGGGCAGCCGTCACCCCAGAAGATCGTCAGCACCGGATCCGGGGTCGCCTCGGTAGCCCCAGCCGGCCGAACCACCAGGACAACCAGGACGGCCAAAAAGAACCCCGTCCAGGCCTTCATGCCCGGATTGTCGCCCCAACCGGGCAAGGAGCCCAGGTCCACAAGTCCCTACTGGACCGGACTCCACAGGCAACGCCCCATCACCCCGCCCGGCTCACAGAACAGGCCGGCTCACAGAAGGGGTCAGTTGACCTTCGTCTCCCGGCCCGCCCAGACCCGATCCCGCAGAACGTACTTCTGGATCTTCCCGGTCGACGTCTTGGGAAGCGCCTCCACAATTTCCACTTCGTCGGGCGCCTTGAAGCGAGCGAGCCTGGTCCTGACGTGCTCGATGATCTCTGCTGGGGCGGCCTCCGCCCCGGGCTTCAAGACTACGAAGGCCTTCGGCCGCTCCCCCCAGTGGTCGTGAGGCATCGACACGACCGCGCACTCCAGGACGGCGGGATGGCTGACAATGGCCTGTTCCACCTCGATGGTCGAGATGTTCTCGCCTCCCGAGATGATGATGTCCTTGGCCCGGTCTCGGAGTTCGATGTATCCGTCCGGGTGCCAGACTGCCAGGTCGCCGGAGTGGAACCAGCCGCCCCGAAAGGCCTGGGCAGTGGCCTCGGGATCGTTGTAGTAGCCCGCCATGACGTTGTTTCCCCGCATGACTACCTCGCCCATGGTCTCGCCGTCGCGGGGAACGTCGTTCAAGGCGTCGTCGACCACCCGGACGGGATCGGCTCCCAAGAAGGCGACGCCCTGGCGGGCCAGCAACCGGGCCTGCTCCTCTCCCTGCCCGGCCCAACCGGGCTGGACCTCGCACACGGTATAGGGTCCGTAGGTCTCGGTCAGTCCATACACATGGACGACGTCGGCACCGAGGGATGCCATCTGCCCGATGATGGTGGGGCTGGGTGGGGCTCCGGCCGTAGTGACCGTGAACCTGCGCCCGAAAGCCGCCGCCGAAGGATGATTGGCCAGGGAGATGAGGACCGTCGGGGCGGCATTGAGGTGGGTAACTCCCCGGTTTTTGATCAGGTCCCATATGACCGCAGGCTCGACGGCCCGCAGGCATACGCTGGTGGCGCCTATTCCCGGTATGGCCCAGGTGGTGCACCAACCGTTGCAGTGGAACATGGGCAGGGTCCACAGATAGACCGACTCCGGGGAGTGGCGAGAGTGGAGCAATTCGCCCAGGGCGTTGAGATAGGCGCCGCGATGGGTGTACAGGACCCCCTTGGGACGGCCGGTTGTCCCCGAGGTGTAGTTGATCGAGATTGGGCGCAGCTCGTCGTCGACGCGGTAGGGCAAACCCGTATCGTCTCCCCGCGCCACGAACTTCTGATAGTCGACCGTGCCTGGGGGAATGCCGCGGCCCACGTCGTCCACTACGACTACTTCCCGGAGATTGCCAACCGCGGCGAGCTGCGACGCCACCACCGGGTGTAGATCCGAATCGACCACGAGGATCGATGCCCCGGAGTGCACGAGGATGTATTCGATCTCAGGCCCCGACAGCCGGGTGTTGATGGCCACCAGCACCCCCCGGGCGAGCGGGACCGCGAAATGGGCGATCAGCATCTCGGGAAGATTGGGCATCAGATAGGCGACCCGGTCACCCGGTTCGATCCCCGAAGCCCGCAGGGCCCCGGCCAACTGATCGACGGCGGCCTTGAGCTGTCGGAAATCGAGAATCCGCTCGCCGTAGATCACCGCCGGTTTGTTGGCGAAGACGTCGGCCGACCGCTCGAGCAGCAGCAGCGGGGTGAGAGGTGTGACCGAGGGCGACTCGACCACGTTCACGTTCACCGGTTGGTCCAGCGGGGAGGCCGTTTCTGCAGAAAAGCCGACATCCCTTCCTGGGCGTCGTCGAGGCGAGCGTTGGCCGACATCACCGACGTGGTTCGCTCATAGGCAGCATGCTGGTCCAGGTCCACCTGGTCGTAGAAGGCTCGTTTGCCGATGCCGATGACCAGTTGGGAGGAGCTGAGGATCGACTCGACCAAGGCCGCCACCTCGGCGTCGAGGTCCTCCTCGGGGACGACCCGGTTGACCAGGCCCCAACTTGCGGCAGTGGGGGCGTCGATGTACTGGCCGGTGAGGAGCATCTCCATGGCTCGCTTCCGGCCGATCGCCCTGATGAGCGGCACCATGGGGGTCGAGCAAAAGAGTCCGATCTTGACCCCGGGCGTGGCGAAACGGGCCGTGGCGGCCGCTACGACCAGGTCACATGACGCCACCAGCTGGCACCCGGCGGCGGTGGCCACTCCGTGGACCCGGGCAATCACCGGCTGGGGGATCGCCTGGACCGCCTCCATCATCTCGGTGCAGCGAGCGAACAGATCATCGGTGAACGCCTGCTCGGCGCCAACGATCTCCGCCAGATCATGTCCGGCCGAGAAAGCCGGGCCCGCCCCGGCGATGACCACCACCCGGGCTTCGTCGTCGAGTTCGGCCAGGGCGTCGATCACTTCTTCCATCATCCGGAGACTCAACGGGTTGCGACGCTCCGGCCGGTTGAGGGTGAGCCTGACCACGGGGCCCTCGCGGGTCACCAGAAGCTCGTCCATGCGGACCAAGGTAGCGCCGCGGTCCGCTCCTGTCTCGGCCGAGGTGATCCTCAGCCGGCGGCGATCTCGAGCAATTCGGCCGCGGCCTCCCGACCCCGCTCGGAATCAGGTAGGCCTGCCAGCATCCGCGCCAACTCTGAGAGACGATC
>DATHSX010000184.1:0-1510 GCA_035463935.1 Acidimicrobiia bacterium
TGGAGGCCGTGGGATGCGAGACCGGGTCGTTCCACCCGCTGCAGACCCTACCCGACCCCGTCACCGGTTCCCGGGCGCTCGCTGGATCATGGGTGGCCGTGACCGGCGGGCCCCCCTTGAGCGACCGCCTCTTCGACTTGGCCGTCAGCCTGGGAATGAGGCCCTTCGCGGTTGCCGACGACTGCAAGCCCCTCTATCACGCCGGAGCGGCCGCGGCCTCCAACTTCGTGATCAGTGCCCTCGATTTGGCGCAGACGCTGTTCGACCATGCCGGCTTGCCGTTTGCGGCCCTCCAGCCGCTGGCAGCCCGGGCCGTGGCGAACGCCTTCGAACACGGGCCCCGGGAGTCGCTGACCGGACCCGTCGCCCGCCAAGACTGGGAGACGGTGGCGGGGCATTTTCGGGCCGCGGCCGAGCTTGGCCCCGAGCGTCTCGCTCAATTCCGGGCCATGACGGCCGCCACGGCCGTCACCGCGGGGCGGACCCTCCCGGAAGGGTTGGGCTAGATGGAGAATGGCTCGGCTAGCTGGGGAATGGCTCGCCTAGCTGGAGAACGGTTGGGCTAGATGGATTTGGTGAGAACCTTTGCCGACGCCCGAAGCCGTTACCGAGGACGCGTGGCACTGGTTCCGACCATGGGGTACTTCCACGAGGGCCACCTGGCGTTGATGACCGCGGCCCGGGCGGGCGCGGACACGGTGGTGGTATCCCACTTCGTGAACCGTCTGCAGTTCAACGACCCGGCCGATCTGGAGGGTTATCCCCGTGATCTCGCTCGTGATCTCGCCCTGATGGAGGCGCAGGGAGTGGACCTGACCTTCGCCCCGCCGCCGACGGAGATGTTTCCGATGGAGCCGCTCACCAGAGTCAAGGTGTCGGGAGTGGGCGACGGCCTCGAGGGGCTCTTCCGGCCCGGCCACTTCGAAGGGGTGGCGACGGTGGTGGCCAAGCTGTTTGCCGGCTTACAGCCGCAGGTGGCTCTCTTCGGGCGGAAGGATGCCCAGCAGCTCGCCGTTGTCCGCAGACTGACGGCGGACCTGTCGTTCCCGTTGTCGATTGCCGGTCTGCCCACGGTGCGCGAGTCGGATGGCCTGGCCCTGTCCAGTCGGAACGTTCTCATCAAGCCGGAGGATCGCGCCGCGGCATTGTTGTTGAGCCAGGGCTTGTTTGCTGCGGCCCGCCTGGTCGAGTCGGGAGAAACTCGGGCCGGTCGCCTGCGGGAGGAATTCACGGCGGTCGCCCATAGCCTCGACATCGATTATGTGGAGTTGGCCTCTCAGGACGAGGCCGAGCCGATCGGGGTCTTGGACCGGCCCAGCTTCCTGGCTGCGGCGGTCCGGGTAGGGGGAGTGCGGCTTATCGACAATGTCACCTTTGATCTGGTGGGGGGCCAGGTCATGGCCGATCTGGGGGTCCGGCTCGACCATCCCAGCTTGCTGTATCAGTGATGCTGCTCCTATCCGACGTCGGCAACACCACCACCGTCGTAGGCCTGTGGAACGGTGACCGC
>DATHSX010000185.1:0-8968 GCA_035463935.1 Acidimicrobiia bacterium
TCATCACCCATTTCGACGTCCAGCAGTACGGGGCCGGGGATCCCGAAGGCATCGCCTACTCGCCTGCCAGTGGAAGGTTGCTGGTTCTCGACGACAACTCCAGCACCGTCTACGAACTCGACATCTCCGGAACCCTCATCAACCAGATCGACATCTCCCAGTCCACGGGCACCCGTCAAGCCGGGGTAACGCTGGCTCCGGCCAGCAGCGGTCCCGGCGACAGTCTCTACATCGTCGACCGGCGAGTGGACAACGGCGCCAACTCCTCTGAGAACGACGGGCGGATGTATGAGATGACGGCTCCTCTCGCCCCGGCCGGCAACCAGCCGCCCTTCGCCAACGCCGGGCCGGACCAGGAGGTCAACTTCCCGGACACGGCAACCCTGGACGGAACCGGAAGCTCGGACGACGGAGGAATCGTTAGTTACGCCTGGAGCCAGATCGCGGGGACGCCGGGCGCGCAATTTGGCGACGCCGCGGCTGCGTCGACGACGGTGACTCTGCCCGAGGCGGGGACCTACACGTTCCAGCTCTTGGTCACCGACGGCGTGGGCGCGACCGACACCGACGAGGTGGTGGTCATCGCCATCGGTCAGGGGGGACCTTTCACCTGGATCGGGGCGATAGCCGTGGGTTCTGATGATGCCGAAGAGCTCGGCACCGGCGGAATGAGATTGGCCAACGCCGACCTCGAACTGGTCGTGAAGGCGGGCGACGTCCAGAAGGTCGGGCTCCGCTTTGCCAACGTCGGGGTGCCGGCCGGAGCCACCGTCGAGTCGGCCTATGTCCAGTTCCGATCCAACGGGGTCTCGACCGGAGCGGTCAATCTGACGATCAAGGCTCAGAACTCGGTCGCACCACCCACCTTCGTGTCCCAGCAGTTCAACATCACGAACCGGACAACCGGCAACCAGGCGGTCACCTGGAACCCGCCAGACTGGCCAGTCGACAACCAGACGGGAGAGGCGCAGCGCACCTCCGACCTGAAGAACGTGATCCAGGAAGTCATCGGGCTCCCGGGGTGGGGCACCACGGGGGATGACATCGTGCTGATCTTCACCGGGAGCGGCACCCGGGTGGCCAACGCCATCGAAGGCGGTTTCGCCTCCGAACTGCACATCGTCTATTCCACCGGCGGGGAACCTCCCAACCAGCCCCCCACCGCCTCCGCCGGCACCGATCAGCAGGTGGGGGCGTTGTCTGCCACCCTGAACGGGAGCGGCAGCGACCCCGAAAACGGCGCTCTCACCTACCTCTGGAACCAGGTCGGGGGCCCGACGGCGACGATCAGCAACCCCAATTCGGCTTCCACCGGGGTGACGCTGCCCTTGTTCGACACGTACACGTTTGAACTCACCGTCACCGACCCCGGGAACCTGAGCGACACCGACCAGGTGGTGGTCACCGCGGTCGACCCCTCGGGGCCGGTACAGGTGGAATTCCCGGTGGCGGTTGGGGCCGACGACGTCGAGGAGAAACCCACGGGCCGGATGGTCCTTGGTAACGGTGACCTCGACATGGTCCTCGACGGGTCCACCACCATGATCGTCGGTCTCCGGTTCGCCGGCGTCACCCTCCCCGCCGGTGCCACCATCACCAACGCCTACATCCAGTTCCGGGCGGATGAGACCCAGACCGCTATGGACACCAACCTCAGCATCAGGGCCCACAAGGTGGCGAATGCTCCGGCCTTCACCACGACCAAGTTCAACCTGAGCGGTCGACTTCCGAACGCGACCAGCGCCGTGGCATGGGCTCCGCAGGCCTGGACCTCCGGTCAATCCGGGCTGGCCCAGAGGACCACCAATCTGGCGACGCTCATCAACGAGTTGCAGAACGCCGGCTGGGCGTCGGGGAACGCGATGGTGTTCATCATCACCGGAAGCGGTAAGCGGACCGCCGATCCCCTCGAGGGCGGTTTCGCCCCCCGGTTGGTGATTGAGTACACGACGCCGTAAGACCTGGGAATCGGCCGTCGCTTCGGCGGCCGATTCCCGGTTAACCTGTCACACGGGGCGGCCACATGGAAGGAGAAGTCCATGCGACATCCCGATCGCCCTCCGCTACCCCACCTCTCCCTTCGCCCGTGGAAGGCATCTCTTCTTTTGGTCCTCTTTCTGGTCGCCTCGGCGCTGCCAGCCGTCACCGCCGGAGCGGCCGCGGGCGTCGGCTCGTTCCGGGTGGCATGTAACCCCTCGCACGACGGCACCTTCGACCCCATTGTCTTTCCAGCCCAGTCGCCGGCCGGCCATCACCACGAGTTCTACGGTTCGACCGCGACCGGACCCTCCTCCACGCCCGGGTCTTTGCTCGGGTCCTCCACCACCTGTTCCGATTCGGCCGACTCGTCGGGCTATTGGCATCCCACCGTCTTCTTCAATGGAATCCGGGCGCAGGCCTCACTGGTGAGCGTCTACTACACCCAGCGGACCACGAAGAAACCGGTCGCCGACGTCCAGGCACCACCGGCGGGCCTTCGCATCATCGCTGGGGACGGCCATGCTCAGAGCCCCCAGGACATCACCAGGGTGTGGTGGGATTGCGACGGGGTCACCATGGATCATCAGCCCAGCGCCCCCACCTGTCCCCCCAACTCCCGCGGGCTCGAGGTCAACGTTCGCTTTCCGGATTGCTGGGACGGCGCGAACCTCGACTCGACCGATCACAAGTCGCACATGTCCTATTCGGTCAACGACGGCGGCACCTACCAGTGTGATGCTGCCCACCCGGTGTCGCTTCCCTTCGTCCACATGATCTTCCGCTGGGACGGGCAGTACCCGGCGGGTGAGTCGGTGACCCTCTCCTCGGGCAGCGCCCTGACCTTCCACGCCGACTTCATGAACGGGTGGGACCAGCAGCGGCTCGCGTCGCTAATCGACCAGTGCATCAAGACCCAAACCGAATGCGGCCGGATCGATTCAGGGACCTCCGTCGCCGGGGCGATCGCGACCGCAGTCTCACCCACGGCCGCCGCCTCCTCGACCACCACGGCTGCCACCACCGCCGGCGCCACCACTCAGGTGACTTCCGGCGCTCCCGCAGATACGACCCACGAACACACCGCCGCCACTACGGCCACGCGCCCACCCGACGAGGCCGATGTCCCCTCCGGCGGCACGACGGCTCCTTCCCAGACTTCCGCCACCGTCACGACGATGATCGCCCCTCCTGGTTCTGCCGCAGAACCGAAGGCCTTAGAACCCGAAGTCCGGGCCATCAGCCGCAACGACTCGGGGGAGCGCGGCCGCGGGGCGGTTGAGGCGACGGCCGCTGCTCTGGCCGCGGTCCTAGCCGGTGCCGGACTCTGGACTCTGGCCAAAACGAGTTACTACTGGCTGCGAAGGCCGCCCACTTCGTGACGCTTCGGGGACGTATCTAGCCCACGTCTGTAAACGAGTCTGGGCCGATTGGCCTGTTTGCATTTCGCGGTGTCCGTGTAGCTTGACTCATCCAAGGGGCGCAAGAGGCGCCAGGGATGTTGCCTTAGGCAATGGGGAGTAAGGGGTGGGCATGCTGTCGCACTGGCGTTCGGGGCTCGCATTTCGACGATTCACCGTTGGTTTGGCGGCGCTGGTGGCAACCGCTGGACTGCCGATCCTGGCCCGACCCGCCCTGGCCTTGGTGCCGGCGACGGCGCCGACCGAAGCGGCCATCTGGCTCAGCGAGATTGACCTGGCTGCCATGTTGCCCCCCAGCATCGACCCTTCCGGCCTCGCCTATCTGGACGGCAACTTCCTGGTGGCCGACTCCGAGGTCGACGAAGAGATCGGCAATCCTGCTTGCATTCCTCCCGTCCCAGCCGTTTCAGCCGGCGTCAACCTGTTCGAGATCACGGCAGCCGGGAGCCTTGTGGCAACCGGGCTAAGCCCTGAAGCGACCGTGGCCAATAACAAGGAGCCCACGGGCCTCGCCTATAACCCGGTCAATCAGCATGTCTTCATAAGCAACGACAACCAGGACCGGATCTATGAAGTGGATCCCGGCGGCGACGGTTTTTATGGCACCGGCGGCGATGATACGGTCACTTCCTTTTCGACCATTGCCTTCGGCGCCGCCGATCCCGAGGATGTGGCGTACGACACCGCCAGCGGCGACCTGTTCATCGCGGGGGGCCTCACCCAGACCGTTTTCCGAGTTGACCCGGGCATCAATGGCGTGTTCGACGGAGTCGTTTCGGTCGGAGGTGACGACGTCGCGACCAGCTTCTCCGTTGCCGGATACACGCCAGTGATCGAGGATCTCGAAGGGATCGGATACCGGCCCAGCTCCGACACTCTGTTGGTGGTCGACTCGGGCACCCACGAGTCAGTTAACGAGTTCACCAAGGACGGCTTCCTGCTGCGACGAATCGACATCGTCGATGCCCAGGTGACGGGTGTTGGCTTCGTCCCCTCCGATGTTGTTCTGGCACCCAGCAGCAACGCGGTAGACGACCCAGGGATACTCACGATGTACATAGTTGATCGGGGGACCGACAACGGCAGTCCGACCGACTGTCTGGCACCTCCGATGGACGGACGGCTCTACGAAATGAGCGCTCCGTTCAATGACCTCGCACCCTTCGTGGACGCCGGATTCGACCAATCAGTGACGCTGAGCGCCGGCGCCGTTCTCGACGGATTCGTCGCCGACGATGGGCAACCCATTCCGGGCGGAGTCACGTCGACCTGGTCCAAGGTGAGCGGACCGGGAACAGTCACCTTCGGCGACGCCAACGCCTCCGACACCACCGCCCGCTTCAGTGTGATCGGAACGTATGAACTCGCGCTGACCGGAGACGATGGTCCGCAGGAATCGACTGACACCGTCCAGGTGATCGTCGATGCCGATCCAATTTTGAACCAGGCCCCGGTCGCCGATGCCGGTTCAGATCAGACGGTGACCATCAGCACAGGGGCCACCCTCAACGGGTCGGTCACCGACGACGGTCTGCCCGACCCGCCGGCCATCACCACCGCCCTCTGGTCGCAGGTGGACGGGCCGATCGGCGGAACCGCCGGCTTCCTTGACGTCACCGACCCGACCACCACGGTCAGCTTTGATCTGGCCGGCACCTACACGCTGCGGCTCACCGCCGACGACTCACTGCTCACCCACACCGACGATGTAGTGATCACAGTTAATGCCGATCCGGCTCCCCCACCTCCACCGCCTCCACCGCCTCCGCCGCCTCCGCCACCTCCACCGTCCGGTGTGGCCTGTCTCGACGGCCTCTTGAGCGGGTCGCTGGTCTTTGCGGACTTGGCGGGCCTTTCGCCTGAAGCTCTCGACGCCATCGATTGTCTCTGGACCTTCGGTATCACCAAGGGCACCAGCACGACGACGTTTTCTCCCTTCGGTGAGGTGTCCCGCTGGCAGATGGCGGTGTTCGTTATCCGTGAGGCGCACACACTCGGGGTGAGCATCCCCGACGGCGCCCCTCAGGGATTCACCGACCTCGAGGGCCTGGATCCGGTGGTTCAGACGGCGATCAACCAGCTGGCTCAGCTGGGAATCACCAAGGGGACGAGCGCCACCACGTTCTCGCCCCACCAGATGGTTCCCCGTTGGCAGATGGCCATCTTCGTGGTGCGTCTGCTGACTCAGGCCGGTGTGACTCTGCCGGCCGGGACCGATCACGGCTTTACCGATCTCGGTGGCCTTGACGGGGTGGCCGTGACGGCGATCAATCAACTGGCCGAGCTAGGGATCGCGGCCGGAGCCAGCGCGACGACCTTCGAGCCGCTCTTGCTCGTCGAACGGTGGCAAATGGCCCTGTTCCTCGCCCGGACGCTCGAGGCGGGGGGCTAGGCCTGATGAGCCAGTCTCGGAGGATGGACCAATGCCATGAGCAGCCAAATCAATTTTCAGTGGCGCCGCGCCAACCGGCACTACGCGGGGAGCAACGAACCACGCCGGTGGGAGACTCGATTTCCTCTTACCAGGTCGGACGAATCATTCTTTTCCCCTTGACAACACCTAGTTGAGGGCGGACACTATTGTCCGGGAAACGGGAGTGGAACGTTTGGTTAACGGGGCACCCGACGCGCCACTATTAGGGAGGCCATATCCCATCTAACGGTGCGGCCAGCGGGATGTTAGGGAGGATGTTAGGGTGGGAGGTAGGGGCGATTCCCAGGAAAATGGGGCATTGGCACCATTCGTCGATGCTGTAAATGAGGCAGATCATAGCCTCGCGACCAGTGCGGTCACCGACACCGGATCAGAGCCAGAGCATGTGCGCTCCCAGGCAGACGCACCACTCGCGCTAACAAGCGCTGCGATAGCCGATAACCGTCCAAGAATCGAGGTTGACGGCCGCTTCTACCTCATGCAAAGCCGGGCCCGCCTTGTCTCGCAGCGGACGTTCGACCTCGTCCTCGCAGGGCTGTCCCTGGTCATCACCCTGCCGCTCTTTCTGGCCATTGCCGCCCTGATCAAGCTTGACACCCGGGGACCTGTCTTCTTTCGCCAGGAACGGGTGGGGTGGCATCGACAGCGCTTCCAGATGTGGAAATTCCGAAAGATGTACGAAGGGCTGAAGTCACCGGGTCCCATGGTGACAGTGCGTCACGACCGCCGGATGACCCGGGTCGGGACAATTCTGGAGCGGACCAAGCTCGATGAACTTCCCCAGTTGATCAATGTGTTCAATGGAACCATGAGCATGGTCGGCCCCCGGCCGGATGTGCCGCAGTTCATTGGCTGCTATCCCGAGGATTGGGATATAGTACTGTCAGTCAAACCAGGTATTTTTGGTGCGAGTCAGAACTATTTCCGCAACGAATCGGAACTCTATCCCCCCAGCAATGTCGAGGAATTCTACATCGAGAACATCCTTCCCAAAATGCTGGAATTGGACTCCGAATACGCCCGTCACCCCAGCCTGATCAAGGACGCATGGATTCTTGTTCAGGGAGCGTTGACGTCGCTGTTCGGGGCGGTGACGTCACAAACCGTTGTCATGCGCCGGGCACAAGTCGCCAACGCCCTGGCGATCTTCGGGCTGGCGATTGGAGCCATGATCGGCGCGTTGGCTGCCACGGGACACGACTGGTCACTGCCGGAGGCGCGACGGGCGGTCGTGCTGGCCGCGGTGGCCAACCCACTTGTGATGCTGCTCTTGCGAATTCCCAAGGCCGTGGCAACCTCGATGACCTACAGCGACTTGCGCCGGTTGCTCTGGTCGGCCGTGGCCACCACTGCGTTTATCGCGGTGGAGATGTGGGCCTTCCATGATCTGCATCAATTCGGCTTGACCCTCATCCTCTATGCGACCTTCTTTCTCACCGCCCTCTTCATCTACAAGCTCAGCGTCTACAGCGTCTATCTGACGTTCTTCGTTCAGGACTCTCGTGTGTTCGCGCGGCGAGTGGTGCTTGCTTCGATGGCCCTGGCACCGCTAAGCGTACTAGCGACGATATCTGTCCATCACGGTCCAGCCGCCTGGCTGGGGGACGATCGGGGAAGGCACATCACGATGCTCATCGCATCTCTCCTCGTGCGCCCGCTCGTGGCCCTGCATTTTCGACCCGAGCCGTTGCACCCCGGGAATTCCTCCCGTTTCCGCACCGAGCTGATACGGCTGGTGTTGGCCACCCTCACCGGCTCCAGCACTCTCCTCCTTGCCATCAGCCTGGTCAGCACCCAGCCTGCCTGGATAGACCTTGTCCTCGATGCCTCGATATTCATCGTCCTGATCACTCTGTTCGCAAAGAGGGAGAGCGCCCCCTTCGCGCAGCGCAACGGGGCCGTGGCCGATGAGATGGACACCCGATCCAGGATCCTCGTGGTGGGTTCGGGCATCGAACTGCTCGCTTACATATCGTCTCTCGATGGGATCCCCGAACACGACTTCGTCATCGAAGGAGTTGTAACTCCCGATCCGGGCCGACGGCTGAGCACCGTCGGCGGCCACCCCGTCCTCGGAGACCCGCGCGATTTGCCGGCCATTCTCGATTCGATCGAAGTCGACCAACTCGTGGTGCTGGTGTCGTCGCTTGACCTCGTTCGCCGAGCCCAGGTGGAAAGGGTGGCCCAGGACCACAAGTGCGATTACTTCCCGGTGCGACTGTTCCCAGGTGAGCGGACCGTCGGGCTCAGCCCGGCGTGGCGAAAGAGGGCCAGTTCCGGCGGTAGGGTCTTCAAAGGGGCCGGGCAGGTTCGTGACATCCTGTCGGTGAGGCCGGAGTCGTGAGCAGCCGCCCCAGACTCCTGCAGATCGCCGGTGCGTCGAAGTTCGGAGGCGATTCGGTCCTCATCCTCGAGATCAGCCGCGCCGCGCAGCAGGCCGGATTCGATGTGGAGATTCTGGCCACCCACTCCGTCTTTCAGGACTTCATCCGTGCTGAGGGCGTGGGATTGGTCGATCTCGATGTGATCAGACGAGAGATCCGCCCAATCTGGGATGCCCGGGGTCTGGCCCGTCTGACCGCCTACCTGCGCGAATCCTCCTACTCGATAGTCCACACCCATACGTCCAAGCCCGGAGTGGTTGGCCGGTTGGCCGCAACCAGGGCCGGGGTCCCCGTGATCATGCATACGGTCCACGGCTTTGGCTTCCACGAGGAGTCGGGGGCCATGGCTCGCCGGGTCTATACCAATGTCGAGAGGGCCGCGGCCAAGTGGTGCGACCGGATCGTCACGGTAAGCCATTTCCACCGACAGGTTGCCCTCAACCTGGGAATCGCCCCGGCAGACAAGATCATGGCCATCCCCAACGGTGTCGTCACCCGGCGCGCCCAGGCCCAGCTGCCCCGGGCCGAGATCCGCGCTCGGCTCGGGGTGCAGGATGAATTCGTAATCCTTTCGACCGGGAGGCTCGCCGAGCAGAAGGGCTTGGAGTACCTCCTCAAGGCGATACCGCTCGTCTCCAGTCCCGGAACCCCCTTCAAGGTTCTGCTCGCAGGAGACGGGCCGCTGTCGGATCAGTTGCGCGCTCTGGCGGCAAGGCTCCGAGTGGGAGCCCGAGTCGAGTTCCTCGGCTTTC
>DATHSX010000186.1:0-5480 GCA_035463935.1 Acidimicrobiia bacterium
GGTGACAGCCGTGGTGGACATCGCCGATCTGATCGCCGAGGTCAAGGATCCCGAGCTTCCCTTCCTCTCGATCATCGATCTGGGCATCGTCCGGGCGGTTGAGGTTGCGGGCCGCGATGTGGCTGTGTCCATCACCCCCACCTATTCCGGCTGCCCGGCGATGGATGCGATCCGGACCGACCTGGAGGAGGTATTGGCGTCCTGGGGCTTTGTGCCGGAGATCCGAACCGTGCTCTCGCCCGCCTGGACGACCGATGACATCACCCCCGAGGGTCGTCGTCTCCTCGCAGCGGCGGGAATCGCCCCTCCCGGACCGATCGCCGAAGTCCGTTGCCCGCGCTGTTCGGGCGGGGCGCTGACCGTCAATGAGTTCGGCTCGACCGCCTGCAAAGCCCTCATGGTGTGCAGCACCTGCCGCGAGCCGTTCGACCTGTTCAAAGAGCTGCGATGACCGGGCCGGTCTTCCATCGCTTGCGGGTCACCGAGGTTGCTCCCTTGACCGAGGACGCGGTGGCGGTGACCTTTGATGTTCCTGCCGCCCTGGGTCCCGTATTCGCTTATCAGCCCGGCCAGCATGTCACCGTTCGGGCCGCAGTCGATGGGGCCGATCTCCGCCGCAGCTACTCGATCTGTGCCAATGCCAGATCGGGAAAGCTCCGCATCGGGGTCAAGCGCCTCCCCGGCGGGGCCCTCTCCACTTGGATCACGACCAGGTTGATGGCCGGGGCCGAGCTGGACGTGATGCCCCCGGTCGGGGAGTTCACCGTCGTTCCCAGGCCGGTTCACTATGGCGCGGTGGTGGCCGGCAGTGGCATCACCCCGGTGCTGTCGTTGCTGGCCACCACCCTCGAGGCCGAGCCCGGGTGTAGGTGGACGGTGATCTTCGGAAACCGCTCGGCCGACACCATCATGTTTCTCGACGAGCTCGAGGGTCTCAAGGACCGCTACCCGGATCGCCTCCAGCTCATCCATGTCCTCACCCGTGAGCAGGGGGCCATGCCGCTCTTCTCGGGTCGGCTGGACGCGGCCAGGATCGCGGAGTTGCTCGATCGGGTGGTCGCGCCGGCGGAGCCGGTCGAATGGTTTCTGTGCGGACCGTTCGAGATGGTGATGGAGACCCACGGACTCCTGCAGCGGCGGGGATGGGCGGAGGCCTCGATCCACGACGAGCTGTTCTTTGCCGGCCCCCTCGACCCGGCCACCCTGCCGCCACCCGTCCCCGCGGAGGAGGGAGCCGTCGCTTTGACCGTGGTGCTGGAGGGACGGGCGACCTCCACCCGGATGCGCCCGGAGAGCAGCATCCTCGACGCCGCGCTCGCCGTGCGGCGCGAGCTTCCCTACTCGTGCAAGGGCGGGATGTGCGCCTCTTGCAAAGCCCGGGTCCTCGAGGGAGAGGTGCGGATGGACAAGAACTGGGCGCTCGTGGATTACGAAGTGGCTAGCGGTTATGTGCTGACCTGCCAGGCCCATCCGGTTACCCCGGCCGTCACCGTGGACTACGACGTATGACCGCCCGGTCTGTGCGCTCGCGGGACGACGTGGTTCGGGCCGCCGGCCGGCTCTTCGCCTCCAGGGGATACCACGGCACCTCGATGAGGGATCTGGCCGCCGAGCTGGGCCTCCTCGGGTCGTCGCTGTATAGCCACATCGACTCCAAGGAAGCCCTGCTGGTAGAGGTGGTGGAGCGGGGCGCCGCGCTGTTTCAGGAGTCGGCGACGGCCGCCCTGAAGGTGGAGGGCCCGGCCGTCACCAGGCTAAAGGCCCTGGTCGTGGGGCATGTAGACGTGATACTCGATAATCTTGATGAGGTTCGCACGTTCCTCTACGAGGCTGACGTCCTTGACCAGACCCACCGCGCCCGGGTCCTGGCGGCCCGGGATCGCTACGAGCAGGCCTTTCGGCAGGTGCTGGCCGAGGGACGGAAGGACGGATCTCTTCGCCCCTCGATCGATCCCACCATCTCGGCCATCTTCATGCTCTCGATCCTCAATGCGATCGACCGCTGGTATGACCCCGAGGGCCGCCTTGATCGGCGTCGCCTGGCCGATGCGATCCTTGCTTTCACCCTGGCCGGAATCGGGTCGCCCTGATTATCCGCTCCGGGGACTCCCCGATCGTCACCCTCGATCCCGAATGGCAGGCTGAGTCCGATGACACAATCCTCGAATCCCCCTACCTCCGTCAATCCGCGCCGGCTCGGTTTAATCGCCGTGGGCTTGCTGGTCCTGGCCGTGGCCGTGGCCGCGGTGGTCACCACCCTGCGTCCGCCCGAGGATCTGGACCCCGCCACTCCGGAAGGAGTGATGCAGCGTTTCTTCCAGGCGGTCGGCGATCGGGACTATGAGGCGGCTTATGCGCTGCTCGGCGCCGATCTAGCGGAGGACTGCACCGCTGCCGACCTCGCCCTCACCGAATTCGACCGGGCCGTCATCGACGATGTCGTCACTACCGGATCCGAGACCGTCGTCTGGGTGGACGTCCGCCGTGTCGAAGTCTCCGGTCCCCTCAACCCCTATACCTATAACGAGCTGATGGAATTCGAGTTGGACACCAGCGGAGAACGGCCGGTGATCACCCGGCTTCCCTGGCAGTTCTATTGCGGAGGCAAAGGATGATGATTTCCCTAATAGTCCTGGTGCTGATCGCCGCCGTGGTGGTGGTGCCGGCGATTTCGCTGGCCCGGCGGCGACGGCAAGGGGCAGGAACATCGTCCCCGGCCGAGTTCCTCGTGTACCTCATCCTGGTAGTTGCAACTCTGCTTGCCACCAACGCGGTGTCGTCATTGATCGAGCTGGTGCTGCCCGCTGACGGGGTATTGACCATCGAGCCCGACCAGCTGGCGCTGTCGCTTGCCACCCTGTTGGTGTCAGGCATAGTGGCGGTCGCGATGTGGGTCACACTGGAGCGCCAGGCGGTCCAGGGTGAGCGACCCGCCCGGGCGCTGTACGTGTCGGCAGTGACCGGTTTCAGCATGGCGGTGGTGGCCGTGTCCCTCGTGCGGCTGGGCCTATGGGCCGTCGGCCAGAGCTCGTTCTCGGCCGTGGCACTCGCCGACCTCGCGGCGTTCGCTGTTTGCTGGTGGCTGCTCGAACGGGTCCGCCACAAGGGGATGGCCCTGGACGACGTTCGCTCCCTCGTGGGGTCCGTGGTCGGCCTGTCGCTGGTGGCGGGCGGTTTCGGGCTGGCGTTGGAAGAAAGCCTGAACGCCGTGTTCGACTCCGGCTCGGTCCTCACCGGGCGCCCGACCCTCTGGGAGGGCGTGGTGACCGGGCTAGTTCTGCTGGCCATCGGAGTGCCCTACCTGTGGTGGTTCTGGTTCCGGGACCTCGCCCGGGAGACGGTCGCTCTGCGCAACGGTTACGCCACCGCGGTCGCCATAGTCAGCTGGTTTACGGGCCTGACCTCCCTCACGACTCTCGCCTACGGCATCTTGGCCGAGCTATTGGATCTGGACGGTTTCGACGGGTCGCGGTCTCCCTATCCGGTGCTGATCGCCACCGCGATCACCGCAGGTCTCATCTACTGGCACTATCGGGGCATTCTGGGCCGGGCTCGCACTCCGCTCGTTCGGCTGCTGGCGTATGTGTTCTCGGTCGCCGGCTTCGTGATCGGGGCGGGAGCCCTCACCACTCTGGGAGCGGTCTTGATCGAGAACCTGGGGGGAGGCGCCGTGGCGGGCGGTGGCCGGCGGGCGGTCCTGGCCGCGTCCATCGCCCTGGTCACCGCGTTGGCGGTGTTGTGGCGTTACTGGCTTCCCTCCCAGCGCCTGGCCCACGAACCTGCCGAGCAGAAGGCGGTGTCCCGCCGGGTAACCATGATTGGCCTGCTCACCCTGGCCTCCGTCGTGGCCGCCGGTGGGTTGATTGCCATCCTGTACGTCCTGCTCCGTTCGGCCCTGGGGGACGAGGCGCCGATCGCCGACACCCTCGCCTGGTCCATCCCCCTCACCCTGGTGGCGGGGGGATTGGCCTGGTACTTCGCCCGGGTCCGGCCTCGCAAGCTGGGGGCGGGCGAGGCGGCCGTCGGGAGAGGCGGGAAAGTGTCCACGGTCACGGTGATCGCCAGCGACCCCGGCCCGCTGCCCGAGATGATCGAAGGAATGCGTTTCCTGCGCCGCGACGATGAACTGGGGGTGGTGGATCAGGGCGTAGCCGATCGGGTCGTTGCGGCCCTGGCCGGCCTCGATTCGCGGGCGGCGGTGGTCACGGTCGACCAGTCCGGTTTCACGGTCATCCCGGTTCGTTGAGGAATCTGTCGCGGTTCACCGGGTGAGGGGTGATACTGAGCCCATGACCGGGGGCCCCGATCGCTTCTTCGATACCCGGGCCGCCTACTCGATGTTCGTGACCGCAACCGACGAGAAGTCGGTGGTGGCCGATCGGATCGCCGCTCAGCTGGTGGATCTCACCGTGACCAGCCCCGGTTTGCGCGTCTTTGATGGGGGGATGGGCGATGGCTCACTCCTGGCCAACCTGATGCGTCATATCCATAAGCGGATGCCGTTCATCCCATGGCTGGTGGTAGCCAAGGAGATCTCGATCGAGGACGTGCGCCAGGCATTGGGCCGTCTCCCGGACCGCTTCTTCGAACATCCCGAGATGGTCTTTGTTGTCACCAACCATCACTTCCGCGATGCGCCTAGCCTGCCGGCCCCGCCGGGTACGGCGTGGAGAGACGTGCCTCTGACCGGATCCACGACCAACGACTTCGCGGAGCAGATCGAAAGCCTCTTTGCCCAGCTGGCGGTCGATTGGCGCGTGACCACGAGTGAGGTGACCGGAAATCCGCTATACGCGCAGCCAGCCGTCCTGGTCTTGTATCGGGCAGATCGGGAGTTTCTGCTCCGGCCCCTCATACCCACTCCCGGCCGCGAGGACCGCAGATACGACCTGATGATCGCCTCCCAGGCCTACCGGGCACGCACTCCGATCGAGCGCAAGGTCCGCACCGTCCTGGTGCCGCTGGCCCGGGGCCTGGCCCCCGGCGGCCGCCTGGTGGTTGTTCAGGCCCGGGGGGAGGACCCCGGGATGGAGATCATCCGGTCGGTATGGCCCGGAGAGGATCCCTTCCGTCATCGCCCACGCGCCATCCTGGCTGAGGCTGCCCGGCAGCTGGCCGATATGCCGGATCTGCATTACCCGGAGACGACCGAGGACCAGTCCGTCTTCCGGTTCCGCCTGCACACGATGCCGTCTGAGGAGGCTGAGCACATCGGGACCTCCTCCGTCGTGGCGGCGTGGAACGCCGCCACCTATGTCGCCCAGATCGACGAGCATCGCCTGGCAAAGGCGATGGCCTCCGGGCAGTACATCGACCACACTAGAAGGGTGATGCAAAAGCACGGCGAGGTCTGGTGGAACGACGAGATGTTTCTCATCAGCAGGCAGTAGGCGGTGGGCGGTCGTCGGCAATCAGTAGCCTGGCGGGCGTGAAGGCGCTGGTTGGCTTTGTCGTCGGAGCGATCCTCGGATTCATCGTCG
>DATHSX010000187.1:0-2196 GCA_035463935.1 Acidimicrobiia bacterium
GACGAGCTTTAAGCGGATTCCAAGCGCGTCGACACCAATGAGCCAAGGAGCGTTCTGAACGAACACCCACCGGGGTCTTCCGTGCCCAGCGTGTAGATACTTGACACTGGCCCCGGTAGGTAGGTGACAGTTTCGGGACGCGGTTCCGGTTCCTGGGCGACAGTTGCTCCGGTTCCTCGTCGACACTGGAAGGTCCGCAGCTTCCGTGGTACGCCGATAAGGGTCGTGGTCCCGATCTGGGTCTCGTTCCCATGAGGACAGCACTCGTCCCGTCAATCAGCGGGGTTCCTTCACCTCGCGGCAACCGGTAGCAACCCGCCTTGCGTACAGTCGGTCGCGCGCAAGGGAGAGGAGTGGCTGATGCGTCGTCTAATGGTTCCTGTGCTCGTGCTGGGGTTGATCTTCGTAGCCACCGCCGGCTCGGCCAGCCCGTCACCCGTGGTGATAGTCCTCCCGGGGGCCAACTCGGCTGAGGGGATCGCCACCGGCGCCGGATCGGTCTTCTATGCCGGGGAACTGCTCACCGGGGATGTCTTCCGGGGTGACCTCCGCAGTGGTGACGTCGAACGTTTCATTAATGCACCGGGCGGTCGGCAGGCGCTGGGGCTCAAGGTCGACCTGAGCCATGATCTGCTGTTCGTGGCAGGCGGATTCTCCGGCCAGGGGTTCGTCTACGACTTGGGTACCGGCGCGGCCGTCGCCGACTTCTCACTGGGCATCGTCATCAATGATGTAGTGGTGACCAGGGACGCGGCCTGGTTCACGGATTCCGCCCAGCCGCACATTTACCGGGTGCCGATCGGACCGGGAGGGACGCTTGGATCACCGAGCACCTTGGTCGTCCAGGGGCCCGCCGCCAACACCGGATTCGCCTTCAACTTGAACGGAATTGCCGCGACTCCGAACGGCCAGACCCTGATCGTCGCCCATTCCGGTCTCGGGGCGCTCTTCACGGTCGATCCGGGCAGCGGAGTCAGCTCCCTGATCGAAGGCGTCGCCGTGCCTTCCGTCGACGGCATCCTTTTCGAATCCAGCCGGATCTACGCGGTGCAAAACACCCTGAACCAGATCGCTGAAGTCAGGCTCAGTCCAGACCTCTCATCCGGAGCGGTAGAGAACCTCATCACCAGTCCGGATTTCCAGGTGCCGACCACGGTGGCTCGCCACGGCAGTCTGTTAGCCGCGGTCAACGCCAAGTTCGACACCGGGTTCCCACCGACCGCAGCCACCTATGAAGTGGTGACCGTCAGCCGTTAGGCCCCTGGGGCCCGACTCCGCACAAGAAGCCCGGGGCTGGTGATCGGAACGGTGTCTTTGCGGCGTCGAGCGGTTCAAAGGCTGGACTCCCATACCACCGGGCTTGACCGTCGGCCTTGCGCGACAACACCCTCCCGCCCCAGCCAGGACCGAGCTAAGAGATTGGTGGCCTCGGAATTCAGGGAGTCGGGGGTCCAGGCAAGAACGACTCAGTCGGGCGCCCGACCGCCCAATCTGTCCAAGACCCGCAGAAGCTCCATCGGCAAGGGGAAGATCAGGGTCGAGTTCTGTTCGGCGGCTACTTCGGTCATCGTCTGAAGCATCCGTAGTTGCAACCCCGCCGGATGAGCCTCGAGCAGTCCGGCGGCATCGGCCAGGGTCTCGGCCGCTTCTTTCTCCCCCAGGGCGTGGATCACCTTCGCCCGCCGTTCGCGCTCGGCCTCGGCTTGTCGGGCCATGGCCCGCCTCATGGAATCAGGCAGCTCGACATCCTTGACCTCGACCAGAGTCACCTTGACTCCCCAGGGATCGGTGAGCCCATCGATGATTTGCCGTAACTCCCGATTGATCTCCTCGCGATTGGTCAGCAGTTGGTCGAGCTGAGCCTGGCCGATGATGCTGCGCAGCGTCGTCTGGGCGATTTGGGAGGTGGCGAAACGGTAGTCCTCGATCTTGAGCACGGCCCGCTGGGGGTCGACCACCCGAAAGTAGGTGACAGCGTTGACGCGTACGGTGACGTTGTCCCTGGTGATGATGTCCTGCGGAGGAATGTCCATCGTCACGGTTCGCAGGCTGACTCGAACGAGGCGGTCGACGATCGGGATTAACAGGATCAGCCCGGGACCTCGGGGTGGTCCCGTGACCCGACCCAAACGGAACACGACTCCTCGTTCATATTCCGGAAGGATCCGTACTGCGGCCCGAAGAATCGATATCAGC
>DATHSX010000188.1:0-3629 GCA_035463935.1 Acidimicrobiia bacterium
CTGGCCGGGCTGGTGGGGCTGGCGAGCGGCTCGAACCTGCGCCTCTTCGGGCTCCCCCCGGCCTGGCCGGTCTGGATAGTGGCTGCGATAGTGGTGGCGATCGGAGGTTTGGCACTGATGCATCGCCTCGCTCATGCCCGCAGCCTCGTGGCGGCGGGTACCGTCATCGGGCTACTGACCTTGATGGCTTCGGTGCTGGGCGTGGCCAACCCCGCCTTCTCGTGGATCACCGACGGGGTCGTATTCGGGGGATCGGGGACGGTTCTGGCCGGGCTGCTGCTCAGTGTGGACCTGCTCAACAGGGGTCGTTGACCGGTCCAGCCGGAGGCTAGGCCGGGGCGCGGACTGGATTCGCCTAGCCCCTGGCTTGTTAACCTGCCCCGGCCCGGCGACCGGGGAGCGTACCCCGAGTCGAGGATCAGGATCCGCAGGCGGCACTTGCAAGAGTGCCGCTTTTGATGGGCGGGCGACCCGAAGACTTCCTAGGAGGATCAGATTCGCATGAGCACCGTCCTGGCCGCCGAAGGCGGCTATCAGGAGTTCGTACTCGGCACCGCCGAATGGGCATGGCTGGTCATTTCGGCGGCTACGGCGCTCATAGCCATCGCAGTCGGTTTTCTGCTGTCCCGCGGCGTTCTCCGGGCCGACCAGGGGACCGCCAAAATGCAGGAGATCGCCGGTGCCATCCAGGAAGGAGCGATGGCTTATCTCCGGCGCCAGTTCCGGACCATCCTGCTGATTCTGATCCCGCTGGTTGTGGTGGTGTTCTTCACCTCTACGGAGGTGCTGAGACCCGACGGCATTGAAGCCCTGTCATTCGGCGAGTCGGGTACCTATCGCACGCTGGCCTTCGTGACCGGCTGTTTCATGTCGGGCCTGACCGGGTTCATAGGAATGAGTCTGGCCGTGCGGGGCAACGTCCGCACTGCCGCGGCCGCCCGCTCGGGATCCCTACCCGCGGCGCTCAAGGTCGCCTTCCGCACCGGTGGCGTCGCTGGGATGTTCACCGTCGGCCTGGGGCTCCTGGGGGCCACCCTGATCATCATGATCTTCCAGAACACCTCGTCGGCGATCCTGGTCGGGTTCGGCTTCGGGGGCTCGCTGCTGGCCCTCTTCCTCCGGGTTGGCGGAGGCATCTTCACGAAAGCCGCCGATGTCGGCGCCGACCTGGTGGGCAAGATCGAACAGGGAATTCCCGAGGATGACCCTCGTAATCCCGCCACCATCGCCGACAACGTCGGTGACAACGTCGGTGACTGCGCAGGGATGGCCTCGGACCTCTTCGAGAGCTACGAGGTGACTCTGGTGGCATCGATCATCCTGGGAGTGGCCGCCTTTGCCTCGATCGGCGCCAACCCGGTGCTCGGCCTGATCTTCCCTGTCATCGCCCGGGCCATCGGGGTCCTGGCGTCGATCGCCGGGGTGTACATGGTCCGGGCCACGCCCAAGGACCGCACCGCCATGGCTCCGATCAACCGGGGGTTTCTCACCGCCGGCATCCTCACGATCGTTGGCACGTTCCTGGTGGCGATGTTCTACATCGGCAACGACAACGCCAACGAAGGCTGGAAGGTGTTCGCGGCGGTGGTGACGGGCCTGGTTCTGGCCCAGGTCGCCTCCCGCCTCACCGAGTACTTCACGTCCACCGAGACCCGGCCGGTCCGCGAGATCGCCGAGAGCACCCGCACCGGTCCGGCGACCACCATTCTCTCCGGGATCTCCACCGGGCTCGAATCATCGGTCTGGGCGATCATCGCCATCTCCGGCGCCATCGGAATCGCCGTCCTGCTCGGCGGTGGCAATCTCCAGTTCTCGCTCTACCTGGTGGCGCTCTGCGGGATGGGCATGCTCGCCACTACTGGCGTGGTGGTGTCTGAGGACACTTTCGGTCCGGTGGCCGACAACGCCGCCGGGATCGCCGAGATGTCGGGGGAGTTCGGGGGTGAGGCCCAGAAGATCATGGTCAGTCTGGATGCGGTCGGTAATACCACCAAGGCGGTAACCAAGGGATTTGCGATCGGTTCGGCGGTGATCGCCGCGGTGGCTCTCTTTGCCTCGTTCGTCGAGACGATCGCCTCCGAGTTGGGATTGGAGTTGAGCGGTTCGGAGCTCTTCCGTGATCCGCAGACCGCGATCAATGTGGCTGACCCGTTGACCTTCATCGGCCTCCTGATCGGTGGCTCGGTGGCTTTCATGTTCTCGGCCCTCGCCATCCGGGCGGTAAGTCGCACCGCCGGCGTGGTGGTCGAAGAGGTGCGGCGCCAGTTCGCCGACGGCAAGATCATGCGGGGTGAGAAACGCCCCGACTACGGCCCGGTGATCGACATCTGCACTGCCGCCTCGCTGCGGGAGCTCGCCACCCCGGCTCTCCTGGCGGTATTGACGCCGGTCATCGTGGGCTTCGGCCTCGGCTATCTCGCCCTGGGAGGTTTCCTGGCCGCCGTGATCCTCACCGGTCAGCTCATGGCCAACTTCCTGTCCAACTCGGGCGGCGCGTGGGACAATGCCAAGAAGTACATCGAGGAGGGCCACTACGGCGGGAAGGGCTCGGACTCCCACAAGGCGGCAGTCATCGGCGATACGGTCGGCGACCCCTTCAAAGACACCGCCGGGCCTGCGCTCAACCCGCTCATCAAGGTCATGAACCTCGTATCTCTGCTGATCCTGCCCGCAGTCATCGGTTTCAGGGACAACACCGTCGTCCGGCTCACCATCGCCCTGGTGGCACTGGTGATCTTGGGCGCCTCCATCGTCTACGCGAAGCGTGGCGGCCGCGTGGCCGTGACACCCGAGCCGGCGGCCGTCAAGGCCGCATGACGGCGTTCCGCATCCACGCCGGCCTTCTCATCCCCGGCCGCGGGGAGCCGGTGCCGGAGGGGGTGGTGATCGTCGAGGGGACGGACATCACCTTCTCCGGTCCCGGGTCGCAGGCCCCGAAGACGTCTGAAGCTCCCGTGGTCGAGGTGCCGGTCCTCATGCCGGGCCTGTGGGACTCGCACGCCCACCTCTTCGGCTCTCCGTCCTGGAGCATCGAAGGAGCCGCCTGGGTGCCACCCGCTGCCGCCGGGGCCCGCGCCACCGCCGACCTGGCCCGCTATATAGACGGGGGGGTCACTTCGATCCGGGAGGTGGGTGGGTACGGGGTGGAGCTGGCAACCGTGGTAGAGGAGGGAAGCATCCGGGGACCGGCTATTTACGGGGCGGGGGCGGTGTTATCCACTACCGGAGGGCACGGCGACATCCATTCGATACCGCTCGACCTCTATGAAGGAATGGCCGTTCGAAGTCGGCTCATCGGCCGCCTGGCCGACGGCCCTTCCGAATGCCTGAAGGCCGTCCGCGAACAGCTCCGGCGCAACGCTCGCGTAATCAAGATCTGTGCCTCGGGCGGAGTGATGTCCGAGGTCGACCACCCCGTGCACCAGCAATTCTCCGATGAGGAGTTGGCCGCGATAGTCACCGAAGCGGCGCGGGCCGACCGGGTCGTCGCGGCCCACTGTCACGGCAAGCCAGGGATCATGGCCGCACTGCGAGCAGGGGTGAGGACCATCGAACATGGCAGCTATCTCGACGAGGAGGCCGCCGAGTTGATGAGAGACCTCGGAGCCATTCTCGTGCCTACCCGCTTC
>DATHSX010000189.1:0-4003 GCA_035463935.1 Acidimicrobiia bacterium
GATTGGAGAGTTGCAGCTTGCGCAGCACCGCTGAGACGTGGGTCTCCACGGTCTTGACCGAGAGATTCAATCGCGAGGCAACCTGCTTGTAGGCAAAGCCGCGGGCGATCAGCCGCAGGACCTCCTTTTCCCGGGAGGTAAGCTGGTCGAGTTCTTCATCGACTGGCATCGGGAGCCCCCCGGCAAAGGCGTCGAGCACAAAGCCGGCCAGCCGGGGCGAAAAGACCGCATCGCCCGCCTCCACCCGGTCGATGGCCTCGGCTAGTTGCCCGGCATCGATGGTCTTGGTCACATACCCCCGTGCCCCGGCCCGGATCATGGCGATCACATCCTCGGCCGCATCCGACACAGAGAGGGCCAGAAAGCGGACCTCGGGGTTGGTTTCGCTGACGGCAGCGATCACCGCCAGCCCCCCGCCGCCGGGCATGTGGACATCGATCAGAACCACGTCCGGTAGCAGGCGACGGATGGCGGCGATGGCCTCATCGACGTCGGACGCGACGCCCACGATGTCGACCTTGCCTTCGAGCTCCGCTTTCACCCCGGCCAGGAAAAGACGGTGGTCGTCGACCAGGAACAACCGGGTCACGAGGGCGCCCCGATGGCCCGGAGCCCGGACATGACCAGATGAACCTCGGTGCCCTCCCCCGGACGACTCTCGATCGAGACCAAGCCGCCGTGGCGCACCATGCGCCCCACGACGGAATCGGCCAAACCTCGTCGATCCGGGGAAACGGCCGCCTGCTCAAACCCCTTGCCCTGGTCGGTCACCCACGCCTCGGCGGTATCGCCATCCACCTCCAGGTACACCGAGATCCGGCCGGCGCCGCTGTGCTGGGCGGCGTTGACCATGGCCTCGGTAGCAGCGGCCACCAGCGCCCGGCCCCGCTCGTTGAGAATCGTGTCCCCCACCCGGACCAGGTCGATGGCCACATGGCGTTCGTCCTCCACCCGCGCCGCCGCCGCTTCCAGAGCCGTAGACAGCAGATCGGCTCCCGCCACGGGAGCCCTTCCATACAACCAGCCGCGTAGCTCCCGCTCCTGGGAGCGGGCCAGCGAGGCCATCAGGCGGGGGTCCTCGGAACGCTGGATCAAAGCCAGAGTCTGGAGCACCGAGTCGTGGAGGTGGGCGGCCACCTCGGCCCTCTCTTCCTGGCGGACCCGCTCGCGCCGCTCCTGACCGAGGTCCGCGGCCATGCGCACGATCCACGGGCCAAAGGCGAGGACCAACCCGGCGACGGTCACCGCCACCGCCAGCAGTGTGAAGCCGATCGCGGATACCGCTCCGAGCGAACTGAAGAAGAGCCCGAGCCCACCGATGACCAGAACCAGCCCGGCCACGAGACGGAACACCGACATGCCGCCTCGGCCCCCGGGGAGGATGATCCGCGCGATCGACGGGGATTCGGAGCGATCCCACAGGGCAGCCAGCCCGAAAGACATGGTGGCCACCACCGCGGTGGCGAAGCGATCGGGGACCAGCCAGGAAGCCGCCATGATCCAGATCACGCCGAAAAAGGCGAGGGCTAGTCCCATGCGTTGGCGCGGTTCGATCACCCGGGGGGGCCGGTCGTCCTCCAATTCCGAAGTGAAGTGCCATAAGAGGGCGTAGCCCACCACCCCGAGCCCCCACATCGTCGCCAAAGTGGCGAACGCCGCCCGGACATAACCATCGTCCACGCCGAGACGGTCGGCCAGACCACCGGCCACCCCGGCGACGATCCGCCGTTGCCGGCGCCGAAAGAGGCCCATCCGCTGAGCCCAGGGTTGTTGAGCGTTTTCGGTGGCGGTCATCTGTGGGCCGATGTTGGCAGCCCCGGTCACCCTTGATCAATGCGGAACATCCCTGAACCCGCCAGCGCCACCAAGGGTGGGAATAGGGAGGTCCCCAATAGACGGGGGTGGCGGCCTGATGAACGATTGCGGCATGGCAGACACATCAGATACGTCACTGGAGGACGTCCGGCCCGAAACCGGGACAACCGCGGTGCTCCACCGACCCAGGGAAGGGCGCTACGTCGCCGGCGTAGCCGCGGGCATCGCCGATCGGCTCGGCGTGCCCCGCTGGGCCATCCGGCTGGCTTTCGTTCTCCTGCTCGCCAGCGGGGGAGCCGGTCTCCTCCTGTACCTGGCCGGCTGGCTCCTGATTCCCGGCGAAGGAGAGCCGCAATCGGTGGGACAGCGCTGGGCCAGCCAGGCCAACAGCACCCAGCCCTGGGTGGGGATCGTGCTGATCCTGGTGGCGGCCGCGGTCCTCTTCAGCAACCTCCCCTTCTTTGACGGAGGCCTCCTCTTCCCCACCGCCCTGCTGGTGATCGGGATCCTCCTCTATCGAGGCGACCTCCCCGGCATCAACTGGAAGCCACGAACCGCTCGGTCGAACGTTGCCGCAGACCCAACGGAGGACAAGTCCGCCATGACCGTCACCACCGAACCGACCTTGAGCCGGCCTCCCCGGCCGGTAGTGGTCAAGCCCCGTACCCCCCCGTCACCGCTGGGACGCCTCACGATCGGTGCCGCCATCGTCGCGCTCGGATTGCTGGCGATCATCGATCGACTCTCACCGGCCATCGACGCCGACGTCCGTCACTACCTGGCGCTGTCGGTGGCGGTCCTCGGTGTCGGCGTTCTCGTGGGTACCTTCTGGGGCCGGGCGCGATGGCTGATCCCGATCGGACTCCTGATCCTCCCGCCGATGCTGGGCGCCTCCGTGGTCGAGTCGGTCGACGGCGATTGGCGTACCCCGCGACTGATCCGTCCGACCGACTTCGCTGCCGTCGCGACCACCTATGACCGGAGCGCAGGCGAGTTGGTCATCGATCTCACGGATCTGGCTTGGAACGGGGAGACGGTGGAATTCAGCGCCGAGGTGGGAGCGGGCCGGCTCGAACTGGTGGTCCCGGTCGGGGTGGCCGTGGAGGCCAGAGGCAGCGTGGGGATGGGCGAACTCTCGACCCCGATCTTCTCCAGTGGCGGATTCGGAGTATCGAGAGACCTATCGGTGGAGGGCGCGGGGCGCGGCACGGTCGTGGCGACCCTCGAAGTGGGAGTAGGCCAGATCGACGTCGCCATGCCGGGCAATCGCCTCTTCGACGGGCGGTTCCCCGGCGAATCGTTCACGGGCGATCTGGTGGCATACGTCAACTCGCCCGAGGCCCTGGAGGACTCCTACATCACGACCGAGGGCGACATCACCCTCGACCTGGCCGACCTGGTACTGACCGAAGACCGGGTCGTGCAGGTTGTCTCCGACTTCGGCGACATCTCCGTCACCCTGCCAGCCGGCACTTCCTACCGGGTCCAGGCCCGGACAGACTTCGGCGTGGTCGATCTGTTTGGCGAGGATCAGATCGATCGGGGAGGCGTCGTTCGAGCCGACTCCATCGTCGACGGGCCCGTCATCGAACTCATCGTCCAGAGCAGCGACGGTGACATCCATCTCACCCAAGGAGGTCGCTCATGAACCGACACCCGTTGGACCCCTGGTCGCTGATCTTCGGCCTTTTCCTCAGCGTGCTGGGCATCGCTTTCCTGGTCCCGGCCGAGCCGATCAGTTTCGCCAACGGTCTGACCGAGTTGCTGGGCTGGGCAGTGCCGCTGCTGGTGGTGCTGGCCGGCGTCGCCCTGATCCTGCCGACGCTGCGGCGGCGATCCGCCGCGGCGGAGCAGGGGCTACCCGCTGAGCCGCCGGACACGATCTGACGGCTCCCACGACTATCAGGGCTGTGGAGCGGCGGGGGCAGCGGCGTAGAGCTCGACGACACCCGCCACCCCCTTGAGATCTACCGGGCCAACCTCCCGGAAGGTGACGAGGGCGGCGTCGGAAGCATCGACCACCACCCGGCTGACCAGCACTTCGCCCGGGCGGGCGTAGTCGCCGATCCGGGCCGCAATGTTGACGGTCTGGCCGTAGAAGTCGCCCTCCTGGAAAACCACCGGACCAGCATGGAGGCCGACGTGGGCCGGAGGCAGATTCTCGCCGGCCACGGCGTCAACCATCGCC